>JBFESM010000138.1:0-5365 GCA_041548445.1 Methanothrix sp.
ATAGAACAAAACAAAAACGGAATACTAATTGATCCGAATGACCCTGATGAACACCCCGATACCAACATGGTCACCACTTGGTACCTGCGCAGATCTGAAAAGGGAGACAAATTTGGATCTTCGTTAGCGTCGGGCGACTTCAATCATGACGGCTATGAAGACTTGGCTATAGGCGTCCCTTACAGAGACCTTAATCGTAACAACGCTGGTATGGTGACGGTTTTATGCGGTTCTTCTGACGGTCTGATATCAGAAAAGAGCTCCATCTGGTCCCAGGATTCTGGAGCTATTCAGGATTATTCGGAGGAAGATGACCATTTCGGGTATGCACTAACTGCAGGTGACTTCAACAACGATAGCTTTGATGACCTCGTAATAGGTGTCCCTCACGAGGACCTTGTTGATAGGATTATATTTGGAATAACTTTCAACGACAACGATGCAGGTGCAATAAACATAATGCATGGTTCTTCTGAAGGCCTGACCGCCAAAGGAAATCAGATCTGGCATCAGGATTCCGAAGGGATTCAGGACGATTCAGAGAAAGATGACAAATTTGGGGGTGCACTGGCAGCAGGTGACTTCAACGGAGACGGATTCGATGACTTGGCAATTGGGTCCCCACATGAGGACATAGAGGGTCGCCCCTTGGACAGAAATGACGTCGGTATGGTGAGCATATTCTACGGATCTTCTACCGGCCTGACTGCCGAGAGGGATCAGATCTGGTATCAGGATTCTGAAGGATTTAGGGATGATTCAGAGAAAGATGACAAATTTGGGAGTGCACTGGCAGCAGGTGACTTCAACGGAGACGGTATAGACGACTTGGCAATTGGGTCCCCAAATAAGGATACAGGCATCTTGGAAACCAACGTCGGTATGGTAAGCATCCTTTACGGTTCTTCTAGCGGCCTCACTGCCGAAGGAGATCAAATCTGGTATCAGGATGATGTTCAGGATGGTTCCGAGAGAGATGATCAATTCGGATACGCATTGGCGGCGGGCGATTTCGATGGCGACGGGATCTACGACTTGGCAATAGCTGCCCCCCATGAGGACATAGAGGGTGACGACGTAGGTATGGTGAACATCTTGTATGGTTCTCATAGCGGCCTTACTGCTGAAGGAAATCAGATCTGGTATCAGGGTTATGAAGGAACTCAAGGTGAATCTGAGGAAGAAGATCTATTCGGATATGCATTGGTGGCGGGCGACTTCAATGGTGACGGGATAGACGACCTAGCAATAGGAGTCCCTTATGAAGACCTTGAGGACGAAGACGTAGGTATGGTTAACATCCTATATGGTTCTCCTAGCGGCCTTATCGCCGAACATAATCAGATCTGCGCCCTAGGTTGGAATGAGTCCGCAAGAGATGATAAATTCGGATATGCATTGGCAGCGGGTGATTTCAACAACGATGGAAGGGACGACCTAGCCATAGGGGTTCCAGGTAAGAAGGTTGATGGCAATTCCGATGCAGGTGTGGTGAACATTCGCTATCGGAATTAACGGGAGATCACTGTAGCAGATTAAACTGCTGCTTCTATTGGGGTGAGCTAGCCACAATTTGACCGATGCTATAAGCATGACTCCTCCTCACCCCTACCTAAACCCATCTGCAGCTCATAGACGCCCTACCCCACCCTCTTCTCGATGTCGAAACCCGTCTTCTAGAAGGGCTGAAGCATGAGCCAGTTACTCGGCCTTAACGCCGAAAAGCCCTGCCTCCTGGCCGGATATGTGAGGTACGAAAGAAGCTCTGGCCGATTCCCATGAAAAAAAGATGGTAGGGCTCCATTCGATGCCGAGAATGGGGACCTAAAATCCAGTGTCTATTTTTTCCTCTTTCACGCTTCAGTCGCCCTCTCCTCATCGCTGAGGTAGATCCCGGCGCCCAGGTACCAGCCGTCGTCTACCTTCGTCACGTAGCTCGTCTTCGGCTCGGTCTCGCCCGAGATGGGATTTGTCCAGAGGTACTCGAAAAAATCGCTCCCGTTCAGGGCGATCGATCTCATCTCCCGGTTGATGTAGACCCCCTCGGAGTTCTGAAGGTCGAGACGGTTTGTGCCGACCGCTGAGGGAAGATAGGGAAGAGCGAGGCTCGTTCCGTTGAAATCCGCGGCGAATATGTAGACGTCTCCCCTGACGAAGGGGCCTTCGAGGTCCATGAAGTCCTTCGTCGCGAGATCCCTGCCATAGACCCGGGCGTAGGAGGCCGCAGCCTCGACGAAGGCCACCAGCTCCTCCTTCGATGCCGGAGGTTCAGTGTAAGAGGATGCGCCGTTCTCGGCTTGCTCAGCCTCTTTTATGTAGATCCCAGAGCCGAGCCACCAGTCGTCATCCACAGCCCTAACATAGCCGAGCTTGACGGTGGGGGTCATGTTCTTCTCGGGGTCCGGGTAGGTGTAGTAGACAAGCCCTGTCCCCGCCTTGGCAGCATCCATGAGGTCGAGGATGAAAAGAGCGCCGTAGAGGTCCAGCTCCTCGGACCTGTCCTTTCCCACCAGCTCTGGCTGGATGGGGTGTGCCAGGACCCGCCCGTCGAAGTCGTAGACGTAGAGGTAGTGATCGCCGTCGACGAACTCGCCGTTTTTGTCGCCGAAGGTCTCCAAGGCCTTCTCCTTGCCGTTCTCCTCAGCGTAGGCTACAGCATCGTCGACCATGGTCACCAGCGAGAGGCGGGAGTCGGCGCTGAATACCGCCGGGATCTCAGAGAGCCAAACCCCGGTTCCGAGCCACCAATCGTCGTCAACCTTGGCGATGTAGCTCAGCTTAAGCTCTGGAGAGTTGTTCTGCTGGGCGTTGGGGCGAACGTAGTAGGTGAAGCCCCCGCCTCTCGACGCCAGGTTGTTCAGGTTCCTGATCAGAAGGAGGCCGTTTTCATCCCGAAGGTCGATGTGGTTTTCTCCGACCATCTCCGGCCTGAAGGGATGGGCGAGACAGGTTCCGTCAAACCCGTAGGCGAAGACGTAGCGGAGGTCTCCCTTGACGAACTGGCCGTCCTCGTCGTTGAACTCCTCCAGGGCCCTCTCCTTTCCGTTCTCCTGGACATGGGCGAGGGCCTGGCCCGCAAACTCCAGAAGGCTCTGGGATGTTTCGGGAAGCTCAGTCTGGTTCGAGCTCCCGGCCGCTTCAAGGCCGGTCTCCTCAAGGCCGAAGGCCGAGGCCGATAGGACCGCTGCCAAAAAAACGATGATTGATATCGATTTGGCCACCATGAGGGTGTGTATACATGCGGTTGTGTATAACTCTTCGGTATATTAGGAACCGCTCACCGTCCCAGGAGGGGCGTAAGCTTCCATCGGTTATGCTGTTCTCGGCACCATCCTGATAAACGCGTTGCACAAGGAGAGGCTCAACGGGCGAGTTGCCCAAGTCCAGCATGGCGTTTCAGGAGTGGTCGTTCTCTCTGGTGTGGATGACGAACTCTTCTCTGATCGACAACTCTTCAATGGATAAGTAATATATTCAGATTATAAAAATAAGGCGCAAGGTTTATCTTCGATCAGCCCAACCGGACTTCGCAGTCAAAGCTCACCATCGGGAGATCGTGGGGTGATCCCGACATCGAGCTGCAAGCCGGTTGTCGCTTGGTTGACCATCGCTGGCTCAGCTTTGCGGCTCTTTGTCTTCCGGTTAAAGTTCAGGTTGAGCCTTCTGCGTGTTGAATGACTTTGAACAAATAATATTTATATGGCAGGTATTCCATGAACTTAGAGACGATGACAAAGGTGGCGGCAGGATCTTTGATCTACGGGGTGCCGTGCGTCGGTACAGTCCTGGGGCTTTCCGGCGTCGAGGGTACTATTGTGGACTTATGTTCTGTGTGGTTTGTGATATCGGTGGTGGTATCGTTCTTCGTTTATGCGGTTCTAATCTGGTCTGATCAAAACAGCCTTCGGGACTGAAATTCTGAAATAATATAACGATACTTTTTCCCGGTTCAGTACGACCAGTTCGACACGAGCAGTTCGACGAAACGCTTCGCTCTCAACGAAAAAAAATCTCACGACCTCGGCTGGATGCACTTCAGTTCGGAACAAGTTTCATATAGTCATCCTTTCTAAAAATACAAAGAACTAGCGAAGAGGTGGTTATAGACATGGCGATCGCTTATCCGTATCCTCCGGGGGATGGCAAGGTGAAGTGGATCTCGACGGGATGGCTGGGCGAGCACCTGGACGACGAGAGACTTACGATCCTGGACGTCCAGCCGAACATCCACGACTACATCACCGAACACATACCCGGCGCCGTCTACATGAACGAGGGTCTCCTTCGGGTCTCTTTGAGAGGAAGGCCCGGAGTCTACGCCCCCAAGGAGTCTCTCCAGATTGTCTTCAGCCGGGTGGGCCTCGACCCTGATGTCCCAGTCGTCGTCTACACAGCCCCTGGACCTTACAGCCGCTGCGCTGCAGGGATGGGCGACGGCCTCGAGCAGACGATGGTCTACTACTCCCTGGCTCGATTCGGTCACGACAACGTTCGGGTTCTGGACGTCGGCCTTCAGAAGTGGAAGGCTGAGGGAAGAGAGGTCACCCGCGTCTTTCCCGACGAGGAGGGGTCCAGCTTTCGGGTCCAGGTCCGGGACGAGTACGCCGTGGGGTACGAGGAGTTCAAAAAGATCAAGGACCGGGACGACGTTGTGCTTCTTGACGCAAGGCCCACAAAGTTCTACGAGGGTGAAAGCCCCTGGTCGAAGCCGGGCCACATCCCGGGAGCTGTGAACCTCCCCTGGAGGGGACTGATGGACAGGGACAACCCGACTCTCCTTCGACCCGAAGAGGAGATCAGGGCGGCGATCGAGGAGAGGAACATAACTCCAGACAAAACGATCATCTGCTCTTGCGGGACCGGCAGGGAGGCGACCAACGAGTTCATCCTCTTCAAGTGGCGGCTCGGCTACCCCAAGGTGAGGCTCTACGAGAGTTCCTACACCGAGTGGACCTCTTATCCAGAAAACGCCACCGTCGTCGGCAAGAACCCCCACTAGAATCAGGTTTGGAAAAACGCTGAAGGGCTGTTAAGCTATCGAGGTCGGAGGTGCAGTTTATGCTGTTTGAAAGAGTCGAATCAGAGGGGCTCGCCCATTACTCCTACATCGTGGGCGACAGAAACGAGGCCGTGGTCATCGATCCTCGACGGGATTGCGAGGTTTACCCGAAGATGGCGTCAAAAGAGGGGATGCGCATCTCCAAAGTCCTTGAGACCCACAGAAATGAGGATTACGTCATAGGCTCTGTAGAGCTATCCTCCCGAACAGGGGCCGAGATCTGGCACGCCGACAACGAGCTCGACTACAAATACGGACAGGCGGTCGAGGACGGGATGGTCGTGAAGGTCGGAAGGTTCGAGCTCG
>JBFESM010000139.1:0-5353 GCA_041548445.1 Methanothrix sp.
CCGGCCCAGAGGATATGGTGCTTCGTCCCCTTCTTCTCAAAGCCCTTCTTGAACCCCCTCTGCTTCAGCTGGTCGATCTCGTCTGCGAACCTGAACTCGATGTCCACGGGCGGCGGCAGGAATCGGTTCAGGGTCGGGGTGCGCGGAGCCAGCTCCGGCGGCGGGGTGAGCCCGCCCAGCTCTCTCATCCCCGTTCCCGAGTGGCAGCAGTCCAAGAATACCTCCAGGAGGACGCCGTCGGGAAGTCCGCTGAAGATCTTGTTCAATTCGTCGTCGACGATGAAGGTCCCGTCCCAGTTCATGTCGTGGGGGCAGAGGATCTCGTCCAGGCCGTCAGAGAGCTCGTCGCCGTCTCTGTCCCTGATCTGGGACCCGTGACCCGAGAAGTGGAAGACCAGAAAGTCTCCGGGCTTTGCGCCTGCGACGAGCCAGTTAAGCCTTTTGATTATGTTGGCCTTGGTGGCTCTGCTGTCCGTTAGAACCCTGATGTTCCTTGTCTCGAACCGAAAGAGGCTTCGAAGGGTGAAGTGCATATCTTTGATGTCGTTTATGCATCCATTCAGGTCGCTGACGCCTAGGTAATCGTTGACCCCGACAAGTACCGCTTTTTTGACCATATCTCGCACCTCCTATGGATTTTTATATATCGATCTCGCAAGAACTCCTGGGGCACAAAATGGAAATAAATTCAAGTTTTTCATCCCAAGAGTTTTTATTTTAATTTTTATGATATTTATATTATTTGTATATCATCTCCTACATAAATTCTATATGACGTTGACCTGCGATATGGAAGACTTTTGGGCTTTCCAAAATATCAGATCGGCCATAATATCTCTGATGCGGTCTCAGTCCTCCAGTTTCGTACATCATCTTCTGAAGTTTTGTTACTTAATACTAGATATAGATTGCTGGAAATTACTGCGGAACTGAATACGTAAAATATGCCACAGAATTTTCGATGTATCTTACAAATACATCATGATCTGGAGATGAAAGGAACGACTTCTGAATTCGGCGAAGGAAACAAGAGAAGGAAACTTATATCCGACCATCTCCCAAAGGCAATTTGAGTTTAGTGGGAGGAGTTTTCTTGGACCCTAAAAAAGAGAAGAGCTGCGTATTCTGCGAAATTGTGGCCGGGAGGGCGAAGGCTCACCGGATATACGAGGACGATCTGTCTCTTGCGATACTGGACATAAACCCCTTTTCAAAGGGCCACTGTCTCGTCATACCCAAAAGGCACGTGCCCTGGTGGCACGACCTGACCGAGGAGGAGGTCGAAAGCCTCTTTCGGGTGGCAAGAGCGGTATCCCAGAAAATCATGAAGGCATTCAGTCCCGACTTCGTGGCGATATACGCGAGAGGCCGGAGGATTCCTCACACTCACATCTTCGTGGTTCCGACTTACGGCGGCGACGTCCTGGACAGGTTCTTCAACGCCCTGGAGGGTTTCCAGGAGGCGACATTTGAGCTTGCAAAGCTGAAGAGCGAAGAAGAGCTCGAGGACGCGGCAGATCTTCTCAGGTCAACGTGAGAGGCTGAAACCTCTTCAGACGTCTTCAGCGTTCGAATCGCCGGAGCCTGAGCTCTTTTTCACAGACTCGGATATCCAATCCAGGTAGCCCTCGTCCCCACCGATTATCGGCAGGACGATGATCTCGGGAAGCTCGTAAGGATGGACCTCCCGGATCCTGGCGGCGAGATCATTCACCATCAGACCTTCCGTCTTTATGATGAGGAGATCCTCAGCCTCCTCGTTGACCTTTCCCTCCCATAGAAAGGTGGACCTAACCTGCGATATGTTAACGCAGGCCGCCAGCCTCTCCTCGACGATGAGTCTTGCGAGCCTTCCCGAGCTGTCCGGGGGCGCCGTGCAGAATACGACCACAAAATCAGAATTCAGTAATAGCACACCCCTGTGGCTTCGTAGAGGACCCTCACCTTCTCGCCCACGTCTTCTGAGACCCTCTCTTTCAGGAGCCTGACCAGAATCTCGGCGTGCTCGGGCTGGATGCATCCGAGGCTCTCGGAGCCGTCGAGGATCACCTCCGAGAGGTATTCGAGCTCGAAGATGTCGAGCCTTTTCAGCCTCTCCTCGAAGTCATCATCGTCGAGAGCGTAGTGGTTTGAGACGGGGGGAAGGATCGACTGGAAATCAAACCCGGAACCGACACAGGTTATGTCAGCGCACTCCGGGGCGAGCTTCTTCAGTATTTCAACGTCCTTTTCATAAAGCGTCCTGGCCATAATTCATCAAACTCCTGAGAAATAATTGGGTTCATTCAGGCGCTGCCTCCTGGACGAGGACGAGACCGTCCTCGGTGACGGCGACCTCAAGGTCCCGGAGGATCACCCTCGTCTTCAGGGCCTCTGGAGCCTTCCTCCTGATCTGGACGACGATGTCAACAGAGTTCATGTCGAGCTTGATTTTGGACTTGTCGGCCTCCCTAAAGATCAGAGCGGGAACCTCGAAGACGTCAGTTCCGGCGGGAACCATCAGAGATACCGGGGCCTGGATCATCGTCCACTCTTTTAATGTGGTCCTCGCCCGTGAGACGTTCTGAAGAGCCCTCTTCTCAAGGATGCTGACGTTGGACCTGGTCGTTCCCAAAAGCTCTGCCACCTCCTGCTGGGATAAGCCCTTTCGCCTCAGCTTCAGGACCGTCACTTGCCTTGAGGTTAGGAGGCACAGGGATGCACCTGCTTCCTCGTCGATTTCAGCACCCTCTTCAGCCCTTTTTGTCATCTCGTTCGCCACCGTCTTGAAATATTACATGGAGCGCGGAGGCCTTAAAGGTGGCGAAACCCAGTTCCGAAAATTCAGAGCCAGCCCCTCGTCAGCCATGAAACGAAACTTCTGGCCTTTCGGCCGAGACGGCGGAGGCCTTCGATGGAGAGGAAGGAGCTCTTTGGAGAGGGCTTTGGTCCCCCAGGTGTGGTCACCATCTCTCCCGCCCCTTCTTCCATGATGTGGAGGCGAGTCCTGTAAGCCGCGAGGACGAAACCGTAGAGTGCGGGCCCCACGATCACGCCCATGACCCCAATTACGAATAGGGGCGCTGCGAAGGCGAGAAGTGTCACGGCAGGATGAATCGCGGCCCCGGCCTTGGCGAGAGTTGGGCGCAGGATGTTCTCTGGGAATACATTGAGAAATAGAGTCCCGAAGAGAAGTACGGCCACCACTCTGGTATAGTCCTGGACCACCAGGAAATAGAGGGCCATGGGGAAGTAAACGGCTCCGGCTCCAATCATCGGTATCAGGGCGAAGACCGCCGTTACCATCCCCCAGAGGAAGGGGTAGGGTACATCCAGCAAACGGAACCCGACCGCGGCGATGAGCCCCGTCAAAAGGCTGTTTATCAGGTAGACGTTGAAGAGGCTGTTGTAGATGGAGCTAAGCTCGACAAGAAAACGGCGGATCAATGCCCTCTCGGGCATAAGCCGGAGAAACTCCTCCACAGACTCGGCTCCGTCGACGAGAAGATAGTAGGTAAGGAGTATGGCAACGCCGAACTGGGCCATAAGTATTGGCAGATGTTTGGCAACCCAGTCGGCAAGCTCTGTGACGATCGCCGTCACCCTAGGCAGAACCTCCGGTATCAGCCAGCTTGCAGGAGCTTCGAGGATCGTGCCGATCCGCTCTTCAGCCTCATCGAGGGCGCCGCCGATGTAAGGCGCCAGCATCTGGGGTGCATGATCGCCAGCGAAGGCCGTGGTCCTGTCGAAAAAGCTGCCTGCAGTCTCATTTATGAAACCTGCCGCTGTCTCGTTGATCGAATCCTGAGTGTACGATAGGTTCAGGACCTCCGTGGCGAGGGCGTTGATCACGGTCAGAACGAAGACCAAAAAGGCCAGAAAGACTATCGATAACGAGAGAAGGGCGGAGATCTGCTTTCTTTTGGTAATGATGAGAAGGCGCGAATAGACGGGGTGAAGAATGTAGGCGAAGAAGAAACTCAAAAGTATCGTGGTTATAAAGTCCTTGGTGACGTATACGACCCCTGCCGTCGCAACGGCCAATATCGCCGCCACCATCCATATAAACCGATTTTTTGAGTCCATGCTCTGCATTATTTGTTGGAATGTGAATATATAGACCTTTCCGTTAGTTCGGTATCGAGCGGCAGTATGGTCTACACCATTTTCGCGCCGTATCGGTCCGACTCAATTCAGCCCAGCTCAAAGGTCGTCACACCAAAGATGTTTTGAAGAGGCAGACCCGGATCGCCTCTGGTGTACATCCGGGCGGTTTCGAAGGTCTTTATCATCTTGTGCCGCTCGGCAAGCTTCAAAGCCGCCGAATTGGGTTCTGGAACGTCCAGAAATACTGGGGCGCCTTTTTCTGCACCGCCTGCCAGCGCGCTGAAGAGCGACTCTGAGACTTTTGCACCTTTTGCAAATAGAGGTCCTATCTTGAATCCAATGCGACATGGACGGAGAAGGCCGTAGCCTTTAAGCCCTTCATCACCGACAAAACCCAGGGCGACGGAGCCAGGCTGGGTGACCCACGTTCTGAGGAAACGGCCTCTTTGATCGGGGAAGTGGAGTTCATCGTACCTCTTCAGGTCATCGAAGGGCACCTCAGACAGCTCAACTATTCCGGGATCGAATGTCCCGTCGCCGGTTCCCGTCCCTTGATATCGGACGCTCCGGTGGATAAGTTGAAACCCGGACTTTTTGTAGTTCTCCTGCTGCTCGATGACGCCGTCAAGGCCCACGTTCCTACCCAACAGATAATTCATCCCCTCGTGCCAGAGCCCAATTCCCAAACCGCGCCCCCTAAACTTTTGCCTCACTATGTAGAGGCCCAGAAAGCCGAAGGTTTCGCCGTAAGCCACCGCCGATATGCATCCTACGGGCTCGTCGTTTAAAAGGCCGATGAAAAACCCCTTCGGATCTGCCGAGTAAAAACAGTCGGCATCGTTCAGACCTGGATTCCACCCTTCCGCCGCGGCCCAGTCGATCGCAAGCTCGACCTCGTCCCGGCGCATCCTCCGAATAGCATATTCCTCGCGCATAATTTCACGTCGTCTCATTAAATCAGATGTACGTGTTTAGCTGGCCAAGCTTGATCTCATTATCTGTAGAGTATTTAGTCCCTGTTGCTTCCATGTCGCCAGGACGGTCATAATACGTTCGTGAATAGACGTCCCTTTGTTATTGCGCAATGTACCAACGATCTTCCTCAGAACGACATGCTCGCGGAGTGGCCTTTCTGCTCTGTTGTTAGTCGGCTCTACCGCAGGATGTATGACAAACGTGAACCAGTACTCGAAGCCGTTGCTAATCTTGCCAACAAGCTTTTTTCACTTTCACGCTTATGTGTTCTTTCATTATCCACTGCTTGAGC
>JBFESM010000140.1:0-5345 GCA_041548445.1 Methanothrix sp.
CCGTCGGACTTTTCGGGGAGATGGTCTTTTGCGATGGCTGAGAGCACCACGAGATCCCTGGACCTGGCCCTCTACCAGAGAGCAGACCTCGTCTTCGGCAAGGGTGTTTTGGGCCCGTCTGACGATTCGGCCGCCGATGCATCCGCCTCAGAGGATCTGGGGATAGAGTCTATGACCGACTGGTTGAACCGGCCGGCCTCGGGCCTCGACTCCGCCAGCCAGGCTGCAGCCAGCGGCACCGTCGTCGGCAATGAGCTGAGCCTCGATCTCGTATCCCTCGACTCCATCGCCCTTTACAGGTTCGACCTGTCCCTGACCGGAGATCTCGTCTCCGGGAGCTATTCGGGTTACGGCAGCGACGGATCGACCTGGTCAGGAACCGTCACCGGATCCCGAGAGAGCTGAAGGGGCGAGGAGAAAAGGACGAATATGAATCAAAAAGCCGGGCGAATTGGCCCGGCAAATTTGTCTTCATCCGAACGATAAAGGAGGTTTAAGGTTATGAAATTTCAACGGGCATTGATGGTGCCGCTGATCGTTTTGGTGGCTTTTGCCTTTCCAGCAGCGTCCGAAGACGACCTCAGCGGAAGCGGGATCAAAGAGGACGTGGGAGAGGCCTTCAAAGGAGAGTCCCTGTTTTATACCGACCCGACCACCGGGATGAGCCCCGGCGTTGCCAACGGGAGCACCGTTTCGACACCGGCGACCACCACAGGGTCGCCGTGGTCGAACGTGGCCGGAAGGTGGACTCTGAGCCTCATCGACACCGCCTCAAGATCCATCGACCTCACCCTCTATCAGTACGGAAACGAGGTCTTCGGAAGGGGGGTCATGACGACGGGAGTCATTACCCAGGAGGTAACGGCCGCAGGGTCCACTGAAGGGACCAGCCTCTCGCTTCGGCTGGTAACCTTCGGCGGAAACAACATGTACAGGCTCAGGACCTCTGTGAGCGGAAACAGCATCTTCGGCACTTACAGCGCCTACTCCTCTGACGGCTCGTCCTGGGCTGGAAACTGCAACGGCAACCGTTTCTACGCCACCGCCCAGACCGTGCCACCCGAGCCCTCCTCAACGGTCAGCGTCGGAAGCGTCGGGATGCAGAGGTCGAGCGGAAACGCCATGAGCTGATGAGGGGGGATCATCCCTTCAAACTTTTTTCAGTTATGTCTTATTGGGGGGTTTTATTGGATGAGAATCGTTCTGGTTTTGATACCGGCGCTCCTTCTGGCGGCATCCCATCCAGCGCAGGCGGACGGATCGCCCGATGATGAATGGCTCGGAATCGGAGGACTGCGGATCGTCGACGTTCATCACACCGAGGGCTACATCGTCGGCATGATGAACATTTCAGGGGAGAACGGGACCGAATGGATTTATCCCGGCCTTTCTGGCCAGACCCCAGCCGACGTCGCCGGGATCTGGTCCTTCACCCTCGCGGACGAAAAGACGAGACGGCTGGACCTGACGCTTTATCAGGCCGACGGCGAGGTCTTCGGGGAGGGGACCATCACCTCGACGAGCGGCACCAGGCTTGTCACCGCGGCGGGGTATGCTGTTTCCAACCTCCTGGATCTTCGCGTGGTCACGTTGGGCGAACCGGCCCTCATCAGGCTGAGGCTGAACCTTTTGACAAGCCCGATTCAAGGGAGCTATGCCGCCTATTCGGCATCGGGCCTTGCTGGGCGCGGTGCCGCCTCCGGATACAAAACCACACCTCTGGGCGGGTTTTCCAGTCCCATGCAAACCGAAGAGGTACTGCCACCGAATCTTGCAAGCAGTTTCGGTGCGGATCTAGGAGCGGTCTGAACCTCAGGAAATCCAAAAGGTATTTGTTGAGGTTATGAGATCAGATGGTTCTTGTAGATCGTGAGTTTCGTGGTCGAGAGGAGTTTCGAGATATATGAGATACCTAAGCCTGTTGCTGCTTTCTATAGTGATATCCTCTTTCGTCTTGGGAGCCGCTGAAGGGCTTTGCCCCAGGCTCCGCTACGTCGATACCGTCGAGTGGCTCGGGGCCGACGACCTGGGCTTCGATCTCGGCATGCCGGAGTTGAACGACGACGAGGCGGAGGACCTGAATGCAGCCGAGCCCGGGAAGAACGATTCCAAAATCGACGATTCACTGAACGCGACCTGTGAAGACGTCGTCGACGATGCCGGTGTGGTCGAAGAGACGGCGACCGAATCGGGCGCGTTGGACGAATTGGATCTGACACTTGTGGGCGACGTCACCGGGAACGTCGACCTCGCACTATTCCGATCCGGGAACGTCGTATTCGGGACCGGAAGCCTGACCGCAGGAGGCGTAAAAAGCCAGGTTGGAGCCAGCGGTTCGGTTGTTGGCGACGACCTGTTGCTCCATCTGGTTCCGCTGGACGGGTCCCGCCTCTACGTTCTTGACCTCGAGATCGAAGAGGGAGCGATCCGGGGAAGCTACGAGGCCATCGGCTCTGACGGCCAGCTCCTATCGGGCAGGGCAGACAGCACCTTTTTTGCCTGATGAATCTGCCTCAAAATATGGGGGCTTTGCCCTCTTTTTCCCTCTGCCATTTTCGCGATCTTTTAAACCCTGGCTTTCAGGCATCGACAGCAAAAGAGTTATCCACCAGCTGACAGATGGGGTTGACGATGGAACGGAAGCCTTTGAGGATGGGCTCGGTCAAGGAGGTCTACGACCTCGGCCGGGAGCTGGAGTTCAGGTTCACGGATAGGATATCCGTCTTCGACAAGGTGATCCCCAGCCTCATCCCCCACAAGGGGGAGACGCTCTGCAGGGAGGGGGTCCACTGGTTTTCGCGGGCGAAGAAGATGGGGATTAAAACTCACTTCGAGAAGTTTCTCCCCCCGAACGGGATGCTGGTCAACAAGGTGGACGTGATCCAGCCTGAGAATATCAAGCCGGGGTCCGGCAACTACCTGATACCCCTGGAGGTTATATGCAGGTGGTACGCGGCGGGATCGATCTTTGACAGGCTTGGAGCCGGCAAAGTCAAGCCCGAAACCCTCGGTTTTTCTAAGGGTCACAGGGTCGAGTACGGAGAACCACTGCCCGAACCCTACATCGAGGTCTCAACGAAGCTGGAGAGGGTCGACCGGCTCCTCGACAAGGCCGAGGCATTGAAGATCTCGCGCCTCGCGCCCGAAGAATACGAGATGATCCGTGAGACGGTCCTAAAGATCGACGAGGACATAAAAAGAGAGGTGGAGCCCAGAGGCCTCATACACGTCGACGGTAAGAAGGAGTTTGCCTTCGATGAGGAGAGGAACATAATGGTCGTCGACGTCTACGGGACCGCCGACGAGGACCGGTTCTGGGAGAAGGCGAAGTACGAGGAGGGGGAGTTCGTCGACCTCTCCAAGGAGTACGTCCGCCAGCACTACCGAAGGATCGGGTACAAGGACCAGCTTTACGGTGCCAGGGAGAGAAAAGAGGCTGAGCCCGAGATACCGGCCCTTCCCGAGGACGTGATCGGTCAGACGAGCAAGATCTACATCAAGCTCTTCGAGATGATCACCGGCGAGAAGTTCGAGAGCTCTGCCTGAGGAAGACCTACGAGTCGCGGGCCGAAGAGGGGAGAGGGGGACATGATGAAAAGGATCTTACTGGTGCTGGCCATTGCGGCGGCGGCCTTTGCCGGCTGCATCGGAGACGAACGAGGCCCGAGCGGCGGCGAGGTCAAAGAGAGGATGGGGGAGGCCGTCGGCGATCTAGAATCTTACTGGTTCGAGATCGAGATGGACCAGACCGTGGAGTTTCGAAACTTCGAGGGCGAGGGGTCCCTGGAGGGGGAGATGATATCCCTCCGGTGGGCGGGGGAGATTAACCTCAGCGATCAGAGCTCCACGGAGGTCTCCACATCAAAGAGGGCGACCCTCGCCGGGGACAAGACCGCCGAGGAGACGGTCGAGGTCCACTTCCTGAACAGGACCCTCTACCAGAAGATGGGGGGCGAGTGGATCGGCCTCTTGCAGCCCGACCCAGAGTACGGGATCGAGAAGGTCGACCAATTGGCCCACCTGATGGAGATGATCGAGAGGGCCGAGATCGTGGTGGAGGGGTCAGATAGGATCGACGGCGAGGAGCTCATCAGGCTTAGGGTCATCCCCGACAACGACACAGCTTACGGGATCATGCTTGGACAGATAAGCTCCGTCGATCCTCGAATCCCCCTGATGATCGACATGAACGGACTCTTCGAGAGGGGCAGAGAGCTGGACTGGACGGTCTGGATCTCGAAGGATACCGGCCTTCCGACGGAGAGCAGGATCTCCGCCGTCTACACCGCCGGGCCCGGAATTCTGAGGATGCCGCCCGAGTCGCCCGGAACCCTCGAGATCCGGTTCGAGACCCTGGAGGTGAGGAGGTTTGGCGGCTACAACGAGCCGGTCGTGGTGGTCCTTCCAGAGGAGGCGACGGACGCTCTCGTCCTCCATCCCGACCTTCCGGAGGGCGAGAGCTTCTCTCAGTTCTGAAGATGAGTTCGGATTGATCTGGGGCGAGTGCGGGGTGAGCGGGAGAGGTTGATGGGATGAAAGAGAGACCCGAGTTCTTCTTTTTGAGGGAAAAGCCGGCGATGGCGCTTCTAGCCGTCAGGGATTTGGACCTCGCCTACGCCTCGATGGTGGCAAAGACTATCGACTCCACCGTGCCCCACACCTTCAAGATCCTGGCCGAGATGGAGGAGCAGGGGCTGATCAGCTCGCAGCCCGAGGGGAGGATCAAAAGGCTCGATCTGACCGAACACGGCCATAGGGCGGCCTCTGCCCTATCAAACCTGATAGAAGCCCTGGGCTCGGGGTCGATGGCCCCCCTCCGGAGGAGGCTCGCCCGGCTGGAGGAGATCGTCCATGAGGCGGAGGGGCTTTCCCGAGAAGTGGCGGAGCTTCGGATCGGACCCCTTCGGCGGGACCTGGCGAGGCTGAAGGAGGCGGGGGCAGGGGATGGGGACGAGGAGCTTCGAAGTGCCGCCGAGGCTCTCGACGAGTCGGTGCTAAAAGCGATTGGAGGCGGAGGATGAGCGTCGAATCAAGTTCGGAAAAGAGCAATGGAAGCGATGGCGTGGCGGTCGTCTCGTGGACCGGCGGGAAGGACGGCTGCCTTTCGCTCTACAAGGCGGTATCCGAGGGGCGGGACGTCAGATATCTCCTGAGCTTCTGGAACATGAACCGACAGGGGGCCCACGAGGTGAACCCCGACCTACTCTCTGCCCAGGCCGAGGCGATGGGGATTCCCCTCATACGAACGGGCTTCGCGTCCTACGAGGAGGAATTCAAAAGGGTCTTCCGGGACCTGAACGAGAAAGAGGGCGAGAAGGGCGCAAAGATAAACTCCGCCATATTCG
>JBFESM010000141.1:0-5342 GCA_041548445.1 Methanothrix sp.
CGGGACCGAGAACGAGGTGGTGATCGAGGCTCTGGACCGAGAGGGAAGAAACGTGGTCCCGGGCCTCTGCATCAAGACCTGCTGCCATCTCCTGCTCCGAGATTGATGGAGAACGACTGAGAACGACTGAGAACGGAAAGAAGAGGTGACGATAGATATGGAACTGAGGGGAAAGAAGGTGGCTCTGCTGGTGGCAAAGGATTACGAGGACCCCGAGTTCTGGTACCCCTACTACAGGATGAAGGAGGCCGGGGCCGAGGTGGTCGTCGTCGGGACCGCCGACGGCGACGAGGTCGTGGCAAGCAAGGACGGCCGCCCAGTCGAGATCGATCTTCGAGCCGACGAGGCCCTGGTCGAGGCGGAGGAGTTCGACGGCGTGATCGTCCCCGGTGGCTGGGCTCCCGACAGGCTCAGGAGGTGCGAGAAGACCCTGGAGCTTGTGAGTGCCCTATTCGACGACGGAAAGGTTGTGGCCGCCATCTGCCACGGAGCCCAGGTCCTGATCTCCGCCGACATCGTCCGGGGAAAGAGGATGACCTCGGCCCCGGCGATCAAAGACGACATGAGAAACGCGGGTGCGGTCTGGGTCGACGAGGAAGTCGTCGTCGACGGAAAGGTGATATCATCGAGATCGCCCCAGGATCTGCCCGCCTTCTGCAGGGAGATCATCAAAGCGATGAGGTGAAGCGATAAGGCGGCTGCGGGGCTGAACCTCCGCAGCGGAACCGGTCTTAGAAGTTGACCTCGACGACCCTCCCAAAGAGGACGTCCTCCTCGCTCACATTGACGTCCCTGGATTCCCCTCCAACGAAATCCTCTACAGGTCCTACGAGGTAGGGACCGATCGAGTGAGTTTCGAGCCCGCCATCGGTCGAATAGGGGACTGTTACCTCGTAGCGGCCATCCGCCGGCATCGCCGAGTTGAAGTACTGGAACTTTCTCCCCTGGTTCGACGTCATATCCAGGATCACTCCCATCGGTTTATCGTAAGGGGTCGAGCCGGTGATCTTTGCTCCCTCGACCCGCTCGAATACCTTGACCTCGCTCGTCGGGTACTTGAGGTCTGTAGAGGTCTTTGACTCGTAGACGAGGCGGAAGTGGCCCAGGTTCGTGCAGTCGAGGAGGTGAAGCCCGGCCAGGACGGTTCCCAGAAACCGCTTGGAGTGCTCGAAGGTGACGAGATCTGGACCTGAGGATATCGCTATGTAGCTTTTGGGATCTTCGTCTGTCCAGCGGGCCATGGCCGGAAGCTTCCTGTAGACCATCTTCTCGTCGGTTACTATGTATCGGGCGTCCCTAGCCTTCGTTATGGCCAGGGCCTCCTCTTCATATTCCGAAAGGAAGAAGGCCGCGGCGTCCGTCGCCCCCGCCTGGAAGTTGTTTGCCACCACCGGCTTTCTCGACCGATAAAGTATCCAGTTGCCGTAATCCCACCAGCTCAAGACGCCGTACTCTCCGGCCTGGACGGGCCGATCGAACCCCTTCGTAGCGGGCGTATTCTCCTCCAGCCAATCGAGAGTTTCGAGCCAGTCCCCTGCAACCTCCGGCTTGTACTCGATGACCTCCACAAGTCCTGCGACGTTTGGAAGAAGGAGGATCGCCAGGAGGAGGGAAGAGAGGGCTTTTACCGCTAAAGGGTCCGCCCGTTCCGAAGCCCTCACCCGGTCAGTCCCCCAGAAGAAGAGGAGGGAGATGAGGATCGACCCTGCGACGGAGAATAAGTAGAGAAATCGGGCCTGAAAAATAGTCAAAACGAGGGTGAAGATCGCCCAGACAAGAAAAAGGACTTGATCCTTGGGAAGACGGGCCCGCCACGTACGCCGCACCATCACTCCAAGCCCGAGGAGAGAGAAGGCAAAACTAAGGCCAGCAAGGGATACAAAATCTAAGATCTCGTATATAGGCGCGGCCTCCACAATGGTCCCCCCCGCGATACCGCCCCCAAAAAAGTAGCGAAGCCCCTGCCAGAAGAGCGAGTGAATATCCCTGGTAGTGCCAGTAGCGTAGCTCAAGATCACGGCGACGTAGCCTGAGATCACCACCGCTGGGAGAAAGGCCAGCCACGGCAGGTTCTTTGCGACGAAGGGGCGCGATAAGAAATACAGAAATGCCAAGGCGGCCAGAGCCCCCAGGCTTCCAAAGAAGGAGGGAATAAGCCATGCCTCGTCCCAGAAAGGCAGCAAAAGAAAGAAGGTGGCCCCAAAGGCCGCCATCAACGGTACTATCGTCTCCGTCGAGGACGCGCCCCCTCGGAGGTCGAGGGCCGCCTGTATCGTCGCGTAGATCAAGATTGCGCCCATGTAGATTGGAGCTCCGAGCCAGGTGTAGGCGGTGGCCGCCACGAGAACCCCCGCAGCGGCCCCAAACCATATCCTTCGATCCCTCACGGTGAGGGCGTACGCCAGGAGGAGTATCGCACAGAAGACGAGAAGCGACTCCAGAACGTCGTGATCTGCGCATCCGAAATGGGTTCTAGCTATGTGCTTTGGATCGATCGCCAGGAGGAAGGCCGAGAGGAGCGCCACCCTCGCCCCGAAGAGCTTCTTCGCCAAAAGGTAGAGTACCAGGATCAACCCCGATCCAAGGACCGGAGGCGCGAGGGCTCCCGCCATCTCGACGGCGCGAGCGCTCCCCCCGAAAAGGAGGGCGGCTCCCGCGACGACCTGGTCGAAGAGGGGCGGCCACAAAAGCTCAAAACCCCAGGGATGGTTGAGGTACGAATCGAACCAGAGGGCGTGGGGAAAGTTCTCGGCGGTGTAGAAGATCCGGCGCATGTGATAGAAGGAATCGTACCCGTAAAAGAGAACGTCTCCTCCGACGAGGGCGTTTCTCGCAGGAACCAGCCTCAGCAGTAGGCCCAGCAGGAAGGCTCCCAGAACCCCCAAAAGCTCGTACGACTTTCCTCGATCCATGAATTTCGACCTCATGCTTCCCTGGAGAAAGAAAGCCTGGCTCGCTCTCACTTCCAGCCTTGGCCTAAGTCGCGACTCCTTTTAACACTTATGGACTCGACGGTGGCAATTGTTTACTGTATTGTATTAATTTTATTATTATTATTTGTCGCCGGGACCGGGCACATCTTTAGAACCTGCCGCCGTAAGTTCAGCTCGAAAGGTTATGGGATCTTTCCACATCGGCAACCGTGCCCTCCGATCAGCGCTGAAAAAGTATTTAGGCTGGGATGCTCACACCCCCACGGTCAGATTGATGAAAGAGATGGAATCGAAGACAGAATCGGCTTGTGACTTCTGGGTGATCTCAGTCCTGGGAAAGGACAGGCCGGGGATAATTCGCGACCTTCTGGAGGCTCCGGCGAGGATGAAGGTCAACATCGTCGATTTGGACCAGAGGATCCTCCAGGGTCTCTTCGTGATGTCGATGGTGGCGGACTTTGGAAAGGCCACCGGGACGCCGAAGGAGCTGGAGTCCCATCTTCAGAAGCTCGCGACCGATCTCGGGGTTGAGGTGAGCTTTCTTCCCCTCGAGCAGTACAGGGGCAAGCGGAGGGGTGGAAAGAACCTTCAGGTAGTGACGATCCTGGCGAGGGACAGGGTTGGGATAATCTACGACGTCGCGAGCCTCGCCGCAAAGAGGGGCATCAACATCGAGAAGGCTCTGGTCACAGCACGAGGCGAGCTTATATCGATCGAGTTCGTGATGGACTTCGGCGTCGTCGATGCCGAGAAGCTGCGAGAGGATCTGAAGATCGAGTGCGAGAAGCTCGGCCTCGACGTCGTGGTTCAGGACCTGGACAAGTCGGCAAAGGAGAAGCGTCTGATCGTCTTCGACATGGACTCGACGATAGTCGACTTCGAGACGATAAACCAGATGGCCTCGTTCGCGGGCGTCGACCGGGAAGTGGATGAGATCACCGAGCGGGCCATGAACGGAGAGCTGGACTTCGAGGAGGCCCTGCGGAGCCGTGTCCGCCTATTGAAGGGAACTCCCATCGGGGCCCTGGAGGAGATCGCAAAGAACATCCAGCTCACTTTGGGGTCTGAAGAGCTGATCAACCACCTGAAACAGGTGGGGTACAAGACCGCCCTGATAAGCGGCGGCTTCACCTATTTCACCGACATCCTGAAAGAGAGGCTCGGATTCGACTACACCTTCGCCAACGTCCTGGAGATCAAGGGCGGCATCCTCACCGGCGAGATCGAGGGCGAGATCATCGACGCCGTCGCCAAGGGAAGGATCGTCAACGATCTCGCCCGGCTCGAGGGAATCAGCCCCGACAGCGTGGTGGCGGTGGGCGACGGCGCTAACGACTGCCTCATGATCCAGAACGCTGGCCTGGGCGTCGCCTTCAACGCCAAGGATATACTGAAGAAGGTCTCCGATGGCAGCCTCTCCAAGGAGAACCTCATCGGCCTTTTGAACGTCCTAGGCCTGGCGGACAAGGGCGCAGACCTCCTTTAGGGCAGGGCGGGCCTTTCCGGGCCCTCAGCGGAGCCGGCCGCCCTTGGCATGCCACCAGTCCCGGGGGCGAGCCGGGCCTAAGACATCGAACCTTTCGCCCGTCACCCCAAGGATTCACCGGGGGCCCGTCTCAGTGGTCGAGACCCTGTCTGAGACGCTGTGAGCCACCCGATCTCGATTCGTTCTGGATGGGGCCGAGGGGTGGCCGCCAGATTCGGAAAAAGCATTTATACTTGACGGATTTTAAGGACTCTGATTCGTTGATTATCTCGTCACGGAGGATTGAATGATTTGACGACTGTTTATGACGTGCCTCCAAACAACCTAATAGATGCTGTGGCACAAGAGCTGAAGACCAGCGGGAAGATCGAGCCGCCAGAGTGGTCTGCGTATGTGAAGACCGGAGTGAACAAGGAGATGCCGCCCGTCAACCCCGACTGGTGGTACGTCAGGTGCGCATCGGTGCTCCGCCGCCTGTACATCGACGGGCCCGTGGGCGTATCAAGGCTCCGGTCCTACTACGGTGGAAAACACAGAAGAAGGACCGTCACCGCCAGTTTCGCCAAGGGTAGCGGTTCTGTCGTTCGGGTGGCCCTCCAGCAGCTGGAGACGGCGGGGTACGTGAAGAAGATGAAGACGGGACGGCAGCTCACCCCGGTGGGTCAGTCTTTCCTGGACAACATATCTCATCAGGTCAAAATAGAGGTACAGAAGTCGATCCCGGAGCTCGAGAGGTATTGATTCATGGATATGGATGATGAGCTTGCAGAGCTGAAGCGCAAAAAGATGGAAGAGCTCCAGAGGCAGCAGTCGGACTCTCAGATGTACGCTGCCCAGCAGGCCCAGCAGGAGCAGATGCAGCAGGAGATGGAGGCCCGAAAGCAGGCTATCATGAGGACGATACTCACCCCCGAGGCGAGGGA
>JBFESM010000142.1:0-5340 GCA_041548445.1 Methanothrix sp.
ATAAATCGATAACAAGGGCTGCTATCCTCCAGCCCCTGGTGTTCTCTTTCTCACTTCGTACCCAGCTTTTGCCACGTATCGAATCATATCATCGAGGGACATCATCTGCTTTGGAATATGAAGACGTTCAACCTCATCATCCTTGTCACGTTCTTCCTCTTGATACATCTCCTGTACTGTGAGGAGATGGTGCACTATGCAAAGAACCTTTCTGGCGAGTGCAACGGCTGCAATATTCGTCCCCTTTTTTGCTTGTATCCTGAGGAAGAAATTCTTGAGCTTTGATTTACCCGTGGTTCTGGCAATGACGTGAGCGACTTCTACAAGGATCCGCCTGATATGTCCGGAGCCTTGCTTGGTTATTCTACCAGTGTAGTTCTTATCCGCCGATTGATAAACTGACGGAACAAGTCCACACCAAGCGGCAAGCTGTTCGGCCTTATCAAAATCATTGAAGTCGCCGATCTCGGCCAAGATTACCGCTGCTGAGATGAATCCTATCCCAGGAACGGACATTACAATGGCCAAGTTCTTTCTCAGCGGTGCGATCCTCTTGCGGATCTCGGCCTCCAGTTCTTCCATATTCTTCTGGATGGCATCGATCTGGTCAAGATAGCCTCGTATCAGGATAATGTCAGTTCCACTTAGCTGGCCTGCGATAGCTTCACGAATTTGATCACTCTTCTTCTTTATCCTCGTTACAGGAATGCCTTCGATGATCTCGTCGATGTCAATCCCTTCCAGAAGGCAGTTGAGGACGTATCGACCGACCTTACCGAAGATGTTCGAGAGGACCGACGAGATACTGATACAATTCGAGTCGAGAATATGATGGATTCTGTTCTTCACTCTGGTCTTGTCGTCTACGTAACGCTCTCTCGCCCTCGTCAAACTTCTCAGATCTCGGGCATCCTTCGCGAATATCCTTGAAGGCTTGATCTGACCATTGAGACAGAGTTCTGCGATCCACTCAGAATCGATCGTATCCGTCTTCCTGCCTGGCACGTTTTTGATTCTATATGCGTTGGCTACTATAAGTTCAACATAGCCCTCTAAGACGCGATAAATCGGGACCCAGTAGCTTCCTGTAGACTCAACAGCGACAGCTTCACAGCCGTTTGCGATGACCCAATCTCTAAACTCAAATAGCGATTTTAGGTCCATACTGAACCTTTTGGTGAGCTTCGTCCCGTCCAGAAGTAAGATCGTCGCTATGAGGAACTTCTTGTGGATGTCGGCCCCACAACAAACGTTATACCTTCGTCGGTCCATCTTCCCCCCGTCCTGATATGGGCAGTTATAAAACCCTTAACGGGTGCACATTCTCATACGCGTTCGATGACGCATTCTGGCATCCGCCTGGGTAATGGTTAGTTTCCGCAACGAGATCTGAGTCCCAATGTCGGAGCGACCTTCACTGCCCATATCATGACACAATAGGCGATAGCCGGTTTTACATCCTTCGGGCATGAGCCTTCGGATCATGAGCGTTTCTGCTGACAAAGTCAAAACCGTCTTAACTCCCGAGGAGAAGAAGATCTGATCAGCCGACTCCGATTGAGGGATGGGACCGGACATGATAACTAAGATATCCAGGATCTTCGACCTTTACAACAACGGGACCGACATCAAAACTGAGGTTCTGGCGGGGTTTACCGCCTTTCTCGCGACGATGTACATAATCCTCGTGAACCCCGCGATCCTCTCCGAGGCGGGGCTCCCCTTCAACGCCGTCCTCACGGCCACCGTCCTGGTGAGCGCCTTTTCCAGCATCCTCATGGGGCTTTACGCCAAAAACCCGATAGTTGTGGCTCCGGGGATGAGCATCAACTACCTCTTCGCCTACACCGTGGTGAAGGTGGAGGGCGTACCCTGGGATACGGCCCTCGGATGCGTTTTCAGGGCCGGGATGATCTTTCTTTTGCTGACGGTCCTCGACAAAAGAAAGCTGATCCTGGAGGGGGTTCCGCCGATGCTCCGCTACGGCTTTGCCGGGGGGATCGGCCTTTTCATCGCGGCTCTCGGCTTTCAGTCCGCGGGTTTTGTCGTCCCTCTTGAGAGCGGGGTTTTGGGATGGAGCAAGATCAGCGCCTCCACCCTGACATTTTTGGCCGGGTTCATCTTCACCGCGGTCCTGATGGTGAGAAGGGTTCGGGGAAGCCTCATCCTGGGGATCGCGGCCACCGCCCTCCTCGCCTGGGGGATGGATATCTCCCTGGGGACGGAGACGCCGCATCTCGCTAACGGGTGGTGGGCGGCCCCCGACTTCAGCCTCCTTCTCCAGCTCGACCTCCTGGGGTCGCTTGGGCTCTCCCTCTGGCCCGTGATCTTCGTATTCCTCCTCTCTTGCCTCTTTGACAGCCTCGCCACCTGTGTCGGGGTCTGCGAGGCAGGAAACCTCATCGACGAGGATGGGGACCCGAGGAACCTCGGAAAAAGCCTCAAGGCGAACGCCCTCGGCGTCGTGGCGTCGGCTGCCTTGGGGACCAGCCCCTCCACCTGCTTCGTCGAGTCGGCGGCCGGGGTCCAGGAGGGAGGGAGGACGGGTCTTACGGCGGTGGTGGCGGGGCTTCTCTTTCTCCCGTTCCTCTTCCTCTCGCCTCTCCTCACCCTCGTCCCTGCCCTGGCAACGGCCCCGGTCCTGGTGCTGGTGGGGGTCTTCATGCTCAAGCCCCTCATCTACGTCCGGTGGGAGAGGTTTGACGATGCGATCCCCTTCTTCATGGCGATGTTCCTGATGC
The DNA here is from genome assembly GCA_041548445.1 of Methanothrix sp. Lineage (GTDB taxonomy): Archaea > Halobacteriota > Methanosarcinia > Methanotrichales > Methanotrichaceae > Methanocrinis. Next base: position 2,742 of record JBFESM010000142.1, read on the forward strand.
CTCTCACCTACTCGATAACTCAGGGGATAATCTGGGGCTGCCTCAGCTGGACGGTCCTGAAGGCGGCCTGCGGCAAAAGAAATCAGGTGCCTCTGGTCATGTGGGCGATGGCCCTGCTATCTCTCTTATTGCTTATCGACCTGGAGCGCTTCGTTCACTGAAAAAGGGTGCTGGCGAGGATGAAACCGGAAGACAGGCCCATCGAGGAGCACATCAAAACCTATCGAGCCCTGCTTCAGCAAGGCCCATTGAGGCTCAGACTCCTGGAGGAGGGGCACGCTCGGATGGGGTCGAGCCTTCATCCTCTCGCATCGTCTGACGAGGTGGACGTCTCGGCCTTCCTCTACTCGGCGAGAAGGCTTCCCGACTGCATGGCGAAGGTAGAACGAGTGGTGATGGGACAAAGCGACGTTGCCCTCAGGTCGTCGGGGCTCATCGATCCGTCCCGCTGCCTCCAGGTCCAGGCCCAGGCCCGACGCCGCCTGACTCTCTTTGACGGTCAAAAGACCTTAGCGGCTCACATTTGCAGCCCTTCGGACCTCGACGACCTGGTCCCGGCCCTGACCTGCTTTCAGATGGAGTGGAACAAGATGCACTCGAAGCTCGTCGGCTCCGACCTCGGAAGAGCGATCAGATCGAAACCCTGGAAGGTCCCGGAGTCGGGGGAGGTGATAAGAAAGGCACTTTCCATCTCACGAGACGACTGGGATATGATCCGAAGGACCTGGGGCGAGTCCTGGAACGAGAAGCTCTCGGCCATCGCCGCAGGTCCCAAGGATATCACCGTGGAGCTGGCCTTCCACGATCCCCGCAGATACCGGGAGTCTATGGCAGGCTGGCTTGCTGAATTTCTCGCTCATTTCCGGGATCTGGATATCGAGGGGCGGCCCGTCTACTTCGTATCAAGCAACGATCACAGTCTCGCCAACCTCCTCTCCGGCTTTGCGGCAAAAAATCGAAAGGAGATCCTGGGCCAACTTCTGGAGGACGAGCGGCTCAAAAAGAGGTGGGAGCTTCTCAGTGGCGACGACCCGGCCTTCGGAAACAACCTCCTCTACTACTCGATGCAGGCCCACCTCCAGTCCGACGATAGCCGCTCTTTTGCCCTCAGGGCCGCAGAGGAGGAGGAGGTGGGGATCAGACGGCACCAGATCTCGAGGTTCGTCGACCTCAAGGCTCAGATCATCGAGATCGGCAGGCTAAAGCCCGAACGAATGGACGGACGTCTAACCATTGAGAAGGCCCATTCCCTCGAAGATAGCCGGGCCATGATCCTGAACGTCGACTACCCCCTGGGCCTCGCCGCCCACCACCTCCTCGCTCTGGCGATGCAAAATCTGAAGGACATCTCGGGCGTCTACGTCATGGGCAAGGCGGCGACGATGTACGGACGATTGGGGGACGTGATGATCCCTAACGTCGTCTTCGATATGCATTCCCGGCGGCACTTCACCTTTGATAACTGCTTCTCCCTGAGAGACGTGAGAAGGAATCTCCGAGACTCCGCCGTCTTCGACGACCAGAAGGCTGTGACGGTCAGGGGAACGTTCCTTCACAATAAAGAGGCGATGGAGGAGTTCAGGCGGGACGACTACAACAGCATCGAGATGGAGGCCGGACCATATCTCTCGGCCGTCCAAGAAAACCAACGAGCCAAAGGGCAAAAACCCGAGAAGGCTCTGGACTTTGGCATGCTCCATTACGCCTCCGACACCCCTTACAGCTCACGGGTGAGCCTCCTCAGCAAGGGGCTCGGGCATGAGGGGATCGAGGCCACCTACGCCTGCTCTCTTGCGATATTGCAGCGTATCCTGAAAAAGGAGGTCCAGAGGGTGCGACGATAATAGGCCGCAAGGTCGCCGACCCCGGCAGCCCCCCAGCAGCGACGGATGAGGACGGATAAATTCCTAAACCTGAGAAAGGGATAAGGGAGATTAGAAAGTTCACAACGCAAGAACGTTCTGGAGACCGATATAAAATGACGAGAAGATACGCTTTCATAATTCCTCTATCGATCCTCATGGCGAGTCTATTTTTCGCGAGCGGGATCGGCGCCGAGACCGCCTCGGACCCCCCGTCGTCTGAAGAGAGTGTGAAGATAAACTTCAGCACCTGGCACCCCCATGAGAGCATGGAGGTCCAGACAGTCTGGATCCCGATGCTTGAGACCCTGAAAGAGAGAAGCGGCGGAAAAATCGTCTACGCCCTCTTCGACGGCGAGGCCCTGGGGCCGGGGACCGAGCACTACGAGATCGTCGCCGACGGCAGGTCCGATATGGGCTACGCCACCCTCACCTGGACTCCGGGCCGGTTCCCCCTCTCCGACGTCCTCAGCCTCCCGGCCGAGATCGAATGCAAGGAGACATCGACGGATATAGGAGCTGCCGTCTACGAACGGGCCCTTCGAGGGGAGTTCGCTGGCGTGAAGGTGATCGAGGTGAACCCCTGCATCAACTCCCACCTCTGGACCAAAGAACCGGTCAAGACCCTTGAAGACGTCAAAGGCATGCGAATCAGAAGCCCCGGCGGCCTTCAGACAAGGTGCATCGAGGCGATCGGGGCGGAGCCGGTCTTCATGCCCCTCGATTCCGTCCGGGAG
>JBFESM010000143.1:0-5338 GCA_041548445.1 Methanothrix sp.
CAGGTGCTGCAGGCGAGATCAAGAGGCGAGCATCGTCGCTCAGCCAGCAGTTGAGCGAGCTAGCGTAAATAGCGCAAAACAGCATTAACATAAACCCCATGTGCGGGGGTTGCCAAGCCAGGTCAAAGGCGCAAGGTTGAGTGCCTTGTCTCGCAGGAGTTCGTGGGTTCGAATCCCATCCCCCGCACCAAACACCTTTTCTTGCTATCGGTTTTATGAAGAGATAACGCCGCTTTGTGACGACGGGACAACTCCTCCGCTGGAAAGAATCTCAGGAAAAGCTCGTGCCAGGCCCTTCGGCCAGAACCCTTAAATATTTTTGTTCGATATCACGACCTGGGGTGGGTATCCGACCGATAACAGGTCTTGGATGGGATCAAGTTCGATGAGTCGATCCGATCGGCCAGGACCGATCCCCGAAATGACGGCCCTGAATGGTGGTGCAAAGGTCGGACGGCGGGAGTCCGATCGCCATCATCCGTTCGATGGGCCAAAGCGAGAACTGCTGAAACGAAGAATTAATTGGAGTCCGAGGTGAGCTGAAGATGAAGAGTTTGGTGCTGATAGGGCTTGTGATATTGATCTTTCCCATGGTCGCCCTGGCCAATGATCAGGTCGAATACGCTCCTGGAGAGGAGAGGGCAGAGGAGCGATTTGAGGCTGGGATGGGGGGTCCCTGGATCGTGAGCGAAAGAAATCCGGGATGGACCCCTTTCTCCAACACGGAGTTTCCAGACTTCAGGTCTGCGTTCCAGGAAGAGATAGTTGAGGCGAAGCTGGAGCTCGATGATCTGGCCCTTTTGGGCTACGTCACGATAGCCAGCGGCAACCTGACGGTGGCTGACCCCGTCCAGAGCGGGTTTACGATACCTCAGGCGGCTGGGATTTACCCAATTTACGGAGTCGTCGACCCGACGGATGGCCTTAAAGCCCTATACATCGATCTCACCCCAGAAGATCCGGCGGTCTGAGCTGAGAATCAATCTCTCCTTTTTTCTGAAATTCTCCCTTTTTGGCGAAAAGAGCTTCCAGCTCTTTTGATCTTTGTGATGAAGTTGTCCGCAAAGTCGACGGGTCTTTGATCTTAAATCTTCATAACTTTTGTGAACTCGTCTCAAACAGATATAAATCGGCAAGAACGAGTTTGAGGTAAGGAGGCAAAAAACAGATGGTAACGTCGTCCAGTAAGGATAAGGTATTTGAGGCGATTGAAGCAAATGGCGTCAAGTTCGTCCGATTGTGGTTTACTGACATTCTGGGCCTTCCCAAGAGCTTTGCGATCTCCCCATCGGAGCTTGAAGGAGCTTTTGAGGAAGGGATGGGCTTTGACGGCTCATCGATCCAGGGCTTCGCGCGGATCGAAGAGAGCGACATGGTCGCAAAACCCGATCCCGAAACCTTCCAGATTCTTCCCTGGAGGGCGAAGGAAGGCCAGAACGTGGGCAGGATGTTCTGCGATATCCTCCAGCCAAACGGAAACCCCTACGAGGGCGACCCGAGGTACATTCTGAAGAAGAACCTGGCCAAGCTGAAGGAGATGGGCTACGACCTCTACGTCGGGCCTGAACTCGAGTACTTCTACTTCAAAGACGACAAGTCCACCGAGATCCTGGACAAGGGCGGCTACTTCGACGCCATGACCACCATGGACGCAGCAAGCAACCTGCGGCGCGACACGATCCTGACTTTGGAATCGATGGGGATCAATGTCGAGTACAGCCACCACGAGGTTGCACCCTCTCAGCACGAGATCGACCTCCGTTATCAGGAAGCTCTGAGGATGGGCGACATCGTGATGACCTACAGGATCGTCGTCAAGGAGATCGCCCAGCAGCACGGCTACTACGCGACCTTCATGCCAAAGCCGATCTTCGGCGAGAACGGGACGGGGATGCACGTCCATCAGTCCCTCTTCAAGGGGAACAGGAACGCCTTCTTCGATCCCGACGACAAGTACAACCTCTCGGACCTCGGCAAGCACTACATCGCAGGCCTTCTGAAGCACGCTCCTGAGATGACAGCGGTCACCAACCAGTGGGTCAACTCCTACAAGAGGCTCGTCCCCGGATACGAGGCACCGGTCTACATATCCTGGGCGAGGAGGAACAGGTCGGCCCTGGTCCGGATGCCGATGTACAAGCCCGGAAAGGAGAATGCCACGAGAGTCGAGTACAGGAGCCCCGACCCAGGAGCAAACCCGTACCTTGCGTTCTCTGTCATGCTCGCTGCCGGAATGGACGGCGTCAAGAACAAGTACGAGCTTCCCGAGCCGATCGAGCGGGACATATTCAAGATGAACGAGGCCGAGAAGGCGAAGGCCGGGATCACGTCCCTTCCTGGAAGTCTGATCGAGGCTCTGATGCTCACCGAGAATAGCAGTCTCATGAGAGAGGCCCTCGGCGACCACGTCTTCACGAACTTCGTAGCATCGAAGAAGGTCGAGTGGGACGAGTACAGGACCGACGTCAGCAAGTGGGAGATCGAAAAGTACCTGCCGCTGCTGTAAGTCGGCACGCCGGGAGAAATTGATCGGAAACGTGATCAGCCGGAACGATGCGGGCGCGCCACCCTTCCACCTTGTCGACAGAACATCTCCACCCAAACGGGCGCGCCCAAATCGGAGGCTCAAATGTCGTCCGGGAGACTCCCTTTTTTCGCCCGAACTCGTCGCATGCTTCGGCCGGGGGTCGAGTCGCCGTGACGAGGATGGAGAGATGCCGGATTCCTGCGATTGAGGTGGATGGCGTTGATGAAGGTTGAAGCCATAATCCCGCCGGAGAGGCTGGAGAAGTTGCTCGCGGCCCTGGAAGAGAAGGGCTTCGTATCGATGACGGTCAGCGACGTGGTTGGCCGGGGGGAGCAGAAGGGCATCAAGCTCCGTTACAATGGGCGAGCTGAGAGCTGCGAACTGCTTTCTAAGGTCAGAATAGAGCTGATAGTCTGCGACTACGAGGTGGACTTTTTGATCGAGACGATCGCCGAGGCGGTCAGGACCGGCAACATCGGTGACGGCAGGATCTTCGTCAGCCCCGTGGCCAGGTCCATCAAGCTGAGATCTGGCGAGGACATGGCCGGGCTCGAAACTCGATCGTCATAAGACGACTTCTGATAACTCAGCGATCTTTTGACTTTCGCGTCCGGGACATTATTTTATTGACAGCTGGCTTCGCATCCCATTTCTGCATTTTGTAAATTTATGATTATGAATATTTCATATATCTTAAGAATTTGGCATATTTTCCCACAAATATGCTTATAAAATAGGGAGCGTTCTTAGCAGCATGGAGATGCCGATACGTAGAATCTTGCTATTATCGACGCTGATGGGGCTTGTGGGGACTGCGGCTGGCCAATCCGCGATAAATCCCGCGGACAACGCCTGGGTCCTGATCAGCGCCGCCCTCGTCTTGATCATGATCCCGGGAGTTGGGCTCTTCTACGGGGGGATGGTCAGAAAGAAGAACGCCATATCGACGATAATATTCAGCTTTGCGATCATGGGGACGATAAGCCTTCAGTGGATACTGGTCGGGTACACCCTCGCCTTCGGCACCGACATCGGAGGCGTGATCGGTGGGCTCGATTACCTTGGCCTTCGAGGGGTCGGGATGGAGGCGATGGAGGGATTGACAATACCCACTCTCACATTCATGATATTCCAGGCGATGTTTGCGATAATCACCGTCTCCCTGATAACGGGAAGCTACGTTGAGAGGATCAAGTTCAGCTCTTTTCTCGTATTCTCCCTCGCCTGGGCGACCCTCGTCTACGACCCGATAGCCCACTGGGTCTGGGGCGGAGGATTCCTAGCCGAGATGGGGGCCCTCGACTTCGCCGGCGGGATCGTCGTCCACATCAGCGCCGGGGTTTCGGCTCTGGCGATAGCCATGGTGATCGGGGCGAGGAAGGGCTTTGGCAGAGACCCGATGGAACCACACAACATACCGACGACGGTCCTGGGGGCCGCCCTCCTTTGGTTTGGGTGGTTCGGCTTCAACGCTGGGTCGGCCCTCGCTGCCGACGGCATTGCAGCCAACGCCTTCGTCACCACGAACACCTCGGCCGCAGCCGCGGCGACTACCTGGATGCTTCTATCCTGGCGGGACCGGGCTCCAAGTGCCCTCGGGATCGTGACGGGCGCGGTGGCGGGGCTGGCCGCCATCACGCCAGCTGCCGGTTTTGTAACGCCTCTTGCGGCGATACCGATCGGCGTCGGAGCGGCCTTCGTCGGCTACTACGCGATCCTGATCATCAGAGGCAGCAAGAAGGTCGACGACTCCCTGGACGTTCTCGCCTGTCACGGGCTGGGGAGCACCTGGGGCGTCATCGCCACCGGGATATTCGCCTCCATCGGCGCAACCGGACTTCTGGCGGGAAACCCCGGCCAGGTCACGATCCAGGTCGCTGCCGTCGGAATCACATGGATCTACTCATTCGTTGCCACCTTCGCGATCGCCAAGACGGTGGACACCGTGATGGGCCTTCGGGTTGGAAACGATGAGGAGGCTGTGGGGCTGGACATCAGCCAGCACGGCGAGGGAGCTTACGTCTGAAACGGTGAGGATGAGGATTCGAGGAGAGGTTCTGACATGAAGAAGATTGAGGCGATAATAAGGCCTGAGAAGCTGAGCTCGGTGAGGGAGGCTCTCGACAAGAACGGCTTTCCCGGGATGTCGGCGACCGAGATCAAAGGGCGGGGCCGGCAGAAGGGCGTCGCCCTTCAGTGGCGGGCCGGCAACTACAAGGTGGAGTTCCTGCCGAAGGTGAAGCTGGAGTTGGTGGTGGAGGATGAGGACGCCGACCGCCTGATCGACCTGATCTGTGATGCCGCCTTCACCGGCGAGGCCGGAGACGGCAAGATCTTCGTCTATCCCGTGGTGGACGTGATCAGGGTGAGGACGAAGGAGAGGGGGCAGTCGCGGTCTAGTCGGACTGACTGGCCTTCGCCCGGACCCTCCAGCCCCAAAACTTTTTAGTTTGCCCCTTTTCCCCGAACCTCGAAGAGCTGGCTTTTGGCGAGACTCTAGCGGCGGCCTTCGTAGACGACGCCGTTCAGCTCCTTCTCGGCCGACCCCACAAAGGTCATCCCCAGCCTTTCGGCGACCTTCACCGAGGCGGCGTTCTCGGCGGCCATGGAAGCGACGAGCCTCTTGACCCCAAGCTCTGAGAAGGCGTACTCGACTAGACCCGCTGCCGCCTCCAAGACGAAAACCCCCGGCATTCTGCCAGTATCACGTAGAATATTGGATCTCGTTGGGATCCAGGTCGTCGGGGGCCACGCCGCAGGAGCCAACGAATTTGCCGCCCTCCTTCTTAACGATCGCCAGATCGATAAAAG
>JBFESM010000144.1:0-5311 GCA_041548445.1 Methanothrix sp.
AGGTGGTGATCAGAATGAGGCACGCCCAGATCATGAGGCTCGGATACGACGGATTTCATAGTTCAATTCAGTCCTTCTCGATGATGGCAGGCACCCTATTTCTCAGAACCTGGGAACAGGGCGAAAAGCTCTACACCGCCATGGACGCGAGATGCTACGACGGAAAGCTATCCCTCTTCGAAGAGAATAAGCCGATAAAGATCCAAGAAATCTTGGCCGCCTCGGGCTACGTCACCTTCATAGCGGCCCTAGCCTACCTATCCAGAGGAGCTACCATATTCTGAGGCGCCAAAAATGACCTTGCTGGAGACGAAAAACCTCAGTTACGCTTATCCCGACGGAACCTGTGCCATCCGAGGGGTCGACCTCAGAATTGAGAGGGGCGAAAGGATAGCCTTCGTCGGACCGAACGGCTCGGGAAAGTCCACCCTATTTCTCCTTTTGAATGGGACGCTCCGCCCCTCCGAGGGCAATGTCCTCCTCAAAGACCAGCCCCTCAAATACGACGCCCGCGCCCTCCGGGAGACGAGAAGGAAGGTGGGTATAGTCTTTCAGAACTCCGACGACCAGCTCTTCGCCCCCACAGTCCGCCAGGACGTGGGCTTCGGCCCCACCAACCTCGGCCTTCCGAAGGACGAGGTGGAAAGAAAGGTAGAGATTGCCCTCGAATACGTCGGGATTGAGAAGCTGAAAGATAGGCCCCCTCACCACCTCAGCGGCGGCCAGAAGAAGAGGGCAGCCATCGCCGGGGTGATGGCGATGGACCCGAAGGTGATGATCCTCGACGAGCCCCTATCCAACCTGGACCCAGCGGGCTCAGAAGAGGTGATGGAGCTTCTCGAAGAGCTGAACGAAAGGGGCACAACTATAATCATATCCACCCACGACGTCGACCTAGCCTACCGGTGGTCCGACCGCGTGTATCTCCTGGCCGATGGGAAGGTCGCAGATCAGGGCAGGCCTGAGGAGATCTTCGGGGATGCGAAGCTAATCTGTGGATCCGGGCTGAGGCAGCCCCTCATAATGGAGGTCTACGACGAGATCTCAAAAAGAGAGCTCGCCATTCTAGGGAAAAGACCTAGGAGCGTGCCGGAGCTGGTTGGCCACCTCACCCCGCCGGACCTTCGATGGATGAAGGTTCCTCCCGGGACCGAGGTCGGAGAGATGATCTCACCGAGAGAGATCGAGAACGCAAAGTCGGAGTCGATTCGATCCGATCAGGTTAGGGTGGTCCATCTCCAGGAGGGGGGGCGGGCCGTGGTGGAGACTCTGCAAAGAACGATCAGGCTCGGGGGCGTCATCGTCTACAACACAGACCACCAGGACCATGAAGACCTGAAGAGGCTAATGGAAGAGAGGGAGATCGATCTTGTGGGGGTCATGGGAACCAGGAGCAGGGCCTTCGCCGAGAAGCATGGGATCTCTGTGGATATAGCCTCGAACGTGATAGACAAGACGATACTGCAGGCGCTCTGCGGAGATGAAGTTCTAATCCTCACAAACGGCGGCATGGTGGAGCACGCCAAAAGACGCATAGAGGATTACGGCGGCCAGAGCGGAATTGAGATCGAGGTCGTCGTCTTCAACGAAAAGCCCGAGCATGGTGCAAAACTCATCGAGCCGGTTCATGCCGATGCCGGGAAGAGCACCTGACCGTTCGATTCGAGATCGTGTCGCTGGTCCGACTTGATGGGGTCACCGACCCTCTTTTGAGAAAGATAAGTGAGCGGCAAGGGTAGTTATCTTCAACAATATTGTGCATATGTTGTGCTGCCTGATGGGATATATAGAACCCAATCAATAAAAATCTGGATATGGTCGCCGTGAGGGCTGACGACCCCTGCTGTGATCGTAACGTCGTAAAAGTAGGTGTGAGCGGGTAGGGGAGTGGGGGTTAGTGAAAATTAGTTTACCCGCTCGTGTATATTCCTCTGTTTGATTGTATAAATAGTTTTCCGACCATAATTCAAAACAGATATTACATATTTCGCCCATTTGCAGCCCGATTAGCGATCCTTGCCGCAAAAGCGCCAGCCACAAACCCAGCGTCGATGTTGACTACGACCATCACAGAACAGGACTGGAGCATGGAGAGGAGGGCCGCCTCACCCTTGCCGCCAGCGCCGTAGCCCGTCGAGACCGGAAGCCCCACCACGGGAGCGTCCATGAGGCCCGCCACCACCGCGGGAAGAGTCCCCTCCCGGCCTGCTGCCACCACCAGGGCGTCTGCATCCATCATCTTCTCCAGGGACGGAAATAGCCTGTGAATCCCGGCGACTCCGACGTCGTACTCCGAAACGGTCTCGCACCCCATCATCTCGGCGGTCAACCTCGCCTCTTCAGCGATGGGGATGTCGGCGGTGCCTGCGGAGAGGATACCAACCTTTCCTCCAGAATATTTCGGCGGAATCCCCCTCGAAATGACCGCGGCTTTCGCCCTCTCTTCCCATCTCAGACAAGCCCCCTCGGGAAGAGGGACCTCTCTAAGGGCCGCGAGCTGTTCTGAGGAGACCCTGGTTATGAGGATCGCCTTGGACGCCTCCAGAAAAGAAAGGGCGATCTCCACCAGGTCTGAAGCGCTCTTACCCTCCGCCAGGATCGCCTCGGGAATCCCGATCCTGTCGATCCGACTCGGATCGAGCTTGGCCATCTTCCCCACCTCTCTGTAGGAAATTAAGTTGACCTGACGGGCTGCCGCATCCAGCGGGATCTCACCCCTGGCGAATCTCTCCAGGATCTCTTTAAGGTTCGACGTCACCGCCGAAGTCTTGTATTCCGGGGGATAAATGGTTTATCCTGAACCGTTCGTTGTAGCGGGCGATGAAGGTTAACCTCGATCTTCACATCCACTCAAAGTACTCTGCGGCCACCTCCAACAAGATGGACCTCGCCACCATCGCAAGAGAGGCCGCCAAAAAAGGCATCAGGATAGTGGCCACAGGGGACTGTCTCCATTCCAAATGGATGACGGAGGTGAAGGAGCTTCCCGAAAGGGACGGGCTATTTTGGCACGAAGAGACGGCCTTCGTTCTGACCTGCGAGGTGGAGGACTCCTCAAGGGTCCATCATCTCATAATCGTTCCCGACCTCTCCAAGGCAGCGGAGCTCGTGGAGGCGTTCTCGGGCAGGGCCGCGAGCCTCGACTCGGACGGCAGGCCCACGCTCAGGATGAGCCCACCAGAGATAGCCGACGCGGCCCTGGAAGCCGGCTGCCTGATAGGTCCGAGCCACGCCTTCACACCCTGGACCGGGATGTACGCACACTATCCGTCCCTCGGAGAATGTTACAAAGACAGGTCGGACCAGATTCACTACGTCGAGCTCGGCCTGAGCGCCGACTCCGATTACGCCGACAGGATATCAGAGCTCGAAGATAGGACATTTCTATCGAACTCTGACGCCCACTCGCCTTGGCCCAACAAGCTGGGAAGAGAGTTCAACCAGATGGAGATGACAGACCTCTGTTTCGAGGATCTGAGAAAGGCGATCTTGCGCGAAGGCGGATGCGGCCCCACTCTGAACGTTGGCTTCTATCCAGACGAGGGAAAGTACAACAGGACCGCATGCACCCGGTGCTATCGATTCTACTCGCCCGAGGAGATGAGAGATAGGAGGGGAAGGTGCGAATGCGGGGGTCTGATAAAACTCGGCGTGAAAGACAGGGTTGAAATGCTGGCAGACAAAACAGGTCCAGTCCACCCTGATCACAGGCCGCCCTACCACCATCTGATACCCCTCGCGGAGATCGTCGCCATGGCTCTCGGCGTCAAGAGCGTCTACTCCGCAAAGGTCCAGAAGAACTGGAACGAGCTCGTCAAGGGGAGAAGCGAGATCGAGGTTCTGGTGGAGGCGGACCTCTCAAAGATTGAGGGCGAAGAGAGGGTCATAGACGCGATCCAAGCCTTCAGGTCGAAAGATGTGGTGGTGGAGCCAGGCGGTGGAGGAAAGTACGGCCGAGTGAAGCTTCCAGGCCGCCAGAACGCCACAAAAAACGACGATCAGAGATCGCTCTTCGATTTTTGAATTTTTGGCAAAAAAGATGGGATGCCAAGCGCCAGTTCAGGGCGCAAGGCAAGAGTCCGTCTCGTCGCAGTCGGTGCAGGTCAACTGCTCGCAGGTCGTCTGATCTGAATCATATCCGCTATGCTCGAACTCCCAGTTCGGAGGCTGCCAGGCGTCACATGATACAGGTCCGCACTCGTCCTCGACGGTGCCAACATCGATGACGCAGGTGGCGGTAACGGGCTGGACGACGGGCCCGTCTACGGACCTCGGATCGACCTCGACGGTGTTGGTGAATCTTCCGGCTCCGGGAGCGAGGGCGGAAAACTCGATCGTCACCGTCTCGAACGGGCCGATCTCAAAGAGGTTCCAGACGACGACTCCGTCCTCATAAGAGGCGAAAGGTATCGACGAGTCGATGAGTTCCATCCCAGCAGGCAACCAATCGGTCACCGTCGCCACCCTGGTGACGTCGCCGTTGTTCTTGATCTCGATCCTGTACCATACGACGCTCGCGTTCGTCTCGTCAACCTCCGCCGTCTTCATCACAGAGACGGTCTCGTCGAAGCAGCATGTGAGCCACTTATCCTCCAGAGCGCTGAAGTTCGATGCGCAGATCCACTCTTCGCCATTGTTGATCCCACCGCAGACCTCGACCCTGTTCACCAGCTCGTCCGGATGACACTTGGTCACGTCCAGCTTCAGGGCGATCTCCACCACGTCTCCGATGCCGATGTTCATCAGGGTCCAGTTGGCGTAGGTATCAGCGAGCTCCGACGGCCTCAGCGACGCCTCGATATAGATCGATCCCGGCGGGAAGAGGTCCTGGACGTATATTGGTCCGAGAGCCTTGTTCCCGTCGTTCTCGATTCTGATGGTGTAGGTCGCCACCTTTCTCTTCTTTATCTCACCCACGAGATGCGTCTCATTGTACCCCCACAGAATCGTCTCCTCGACGATGCCGCCGTCAAGGGTCTTGGTGACGTTCACATGAGGCCGATCGTACTTGGCGACGCCGGCGAAGATCACCCTCCTCTCGAGCGAGTAGTCGCCCTCGTACTGCTCGTCAATGTCGACCTCATCCTCCAGGACCGCCCTAAACCTCGCCCGGCCCGAGAAGTTCGCGTCCGTGTCCATCTCGTTCAGGCCCCGAGCCACCGTCTCCTTGTCGAGCTCGGTGATGGAAGTGTACTCTTCGCCGAGGTAGCTCGTCTCCGGGTTCTTCGAATACATACCCTCCTTCCACTTCATCGACGAGTTGATCGCGACGTCATCAGTGAGGGTCTGGCTCGTCGGCGCGTAGACGAGG
>JBFESM010000145.1:0-5286 GCA_041548445.1 Methanothrix sp.
AAGAGCTGGCGGAGTAATGCGGTCGTTTGCCCATCGCCCTAAGCAACGCCGCTTCTACCCTGAGAGAGAATCCGAATTTTAGCGTTGCCAATTACATCAAGAGATTGGGAGATGCGAGGGTGCGCCTGGAGCTGGTGGAAGCCTCCTTCAGCCTGAGCTACGACCTTCTCTCCCCGGAGCTGCAAAGGTTCTGGTCCCTCCTCTCTGTCTTCCCCGCAGACTTCGACCTGGCCGGAGCCGCGGCTGTATGGGATATGGAAGAGACACCTGCCGAGGACGCTCTCGGCGAGCTTATCAGGTGGAGCCTGGTGGACTTTCTTCCCTCTGCCACGGGCGAAGGGGGACGCTACAGGCTCCACGACCTGGCGCGCGATTTCGCCGGATCGCGCCTGGATGAGGCTCTCCGTGAACCAGCCATTCTGCGCCATGCCGAGCATTACTGGCATGTGCTCTCCGAAGCTGATGAATGGTTCTTGCAGGGAAAAGGGGGCGTTCTGAAGGGCCTGCAGCTATTCGACCAGGAGAGGGTGAATATCCTGGCCGGGCAGTCCTGGGCAGAGAATAATCTGGAAGGAAATACTTCTTCTGCAATCGATCTTTGCAAGTCCTATCCAAATGCTGGGGTCTACGTTCTTCATCTGCGTCTCTCTCCCCGTGAAATGATTCCCTGGCTTGAAACTGCATTGGCGGCGTGCAGGAAATCAAATGACAAAGCAGCGGAAGGAGCCGACTTGGGCAACCTGGGTCTTGCTTACTCTGATCTTGGCGATCCCCGGAAGGCGATCGATTTCTACGAGGAGGCTCTTTCCATCTCCCGCGAGATCGGCGACCGGCGGGGCGAGGGAGCCGACTTGGGCAACCTGGGTCTTGCTTACTCTGATCTTGGCGATCCCCGGAAGGCGATCGATTTCTACGAGCAGGCTCTCGCCATCTCCCGCGAGATCGGCGACCGGCGGGGCGAGGGAAACCGCCTGGGCAACCTGGGTCTTGCTTACTCTCATCTTGGCGATCCCCGGAAGGCGATCGATTTCTACGAGGAGGCTCTTTCCATCTCCCGCGAGATCGGCGACCGGCGGGGCGAGGGAAACCGCCTCTTCAATATGAGTCTCTCTTTGCGCGCCCTGGGCCAAAATGAGGAGGCCGTCTCTCTGACCAGGTCCGCCCTTGCCATCTTCGAGGAGATCGAAAGCCCCTCCGCCGAGAAGGTCCGCAAAACGCTGGCCGAGTGGGGCGACTAGAATCACAAGGAACCTTTTTATCCGCTCATAATATTGCCCTCCCCCATGATACTCGTCTATTCCCTCGGCGGCTCCATCCTGGCGGGCCGCGATGCTGAAAGCCTCAAGGAGTATGCAGCCGCTCTAAAGAACCTCGCCCAAGAGCACCAAATCTTCGTGGTGGTGGGCGGGGGCAAGATCGCCCGGGAGTACATAGAGAAGGCTCGTGCCCTGCAGGCGGGCGAGGCCTTCTGCGACCTTTTGGGGATCGGCGCGACGAAGCTAAACGCCATGCTCCTGATCGCGGCCCTCGGCCAGGCCACCGCCCCCGAGCCGCCCGAGACCTACGCGAGAGCTCTTGAGGCCTCGGCTGGAGGACGGATCGTAGTCCTGGGCGGGATGCAGCCGGGGCAGACCACCGACGCCGTGGCGGCCCTTCTCGCCGAGTACGTCCACGCCGATAGGTTGATTGTGGCCACCTCCGTCGACGGCGTCTATTCCGCCGACCCCGGGATCGACCCGAAGGCGAAAAAGTTCGACCGCATGACCCATCGGGATCTCGTCCGCCTATCGATGGAGACTACGCTATCGGCCGGGTCGCGGTCGCCCGTCGACCCCCTGGCCGCGAAGATCATAGAGCGTAGCTCAATCCCTGCGGTGGTGGTCTGGGGCGGCGATGTAAAAAACCTGAAAAAAGCGGCCGAAGGCGGCCACTCTGGGACTGAAATATCCTGAAATTTTCTAAAATCGGACCATGCAGCGTATGAGGTCGGTGGCTTCCAGAATCCCGCTGAGGACGTCGGAATCGATCACGACGACCTGGCACGCTCCGGTTTTTCCTAGCTTGCTTATGGCGACGTGAAGCGGCTCATTGGCCTCGACGGTGGGAAACTCCCTCTCCATCGACTCTTCCACCGGCCGATCCCTCTTCCCCTCGGCCACGCCTCTGACGATGTTCTCCAGGCTTATGAGCCCTCTTGGGTCGCCGTTCTTCCCTACCAGGGCCGCCCTGACGTTCGAATCGGTGAGCTTCCTGCACGCTTCGAGGAGCGAGATCTCGGGATCTATGGTGATCGCAGGGTGGGCCAGGGTTTTCACCGGGATCTTTGGTATCGAGGCCATCTCTTTTATGTCGAATATCAGCCGGTTGCTGGTATCGTCCCTTCCGGTCACGACGCCTTTGATGTGAGTCTTGTTGACGGGGGTCGGCCCTATCTCGATCTCGTCGTCGATGTTGAACTCCCTGATGTTTCCTATTATTTGGACGATTCCGCTGCACTGGTTGGGCCGCATGACGGTGTAGAAGGTGATCTCGTTGGCGGTGGCGCCCTCGACGGGCGATCCGTTCCTGATAATCGGCACGTCCACCACCTCGTTGTTGGCGTCCAGGTTGATCGCCTCATAAGCGGCGGCTATGGCCCTATAGCCACCCTTGGGTCCGGGAACTCCCTCCACCAGGTGGAGAGCTTTCAGAGACTGCATCTGGTTTCTGATCGTGCCAGGGTTCCGGTCGATGATCGAGGCTATCTCCTCGCCCTTTATGGCCCTGCCCTCTCGGCGTTGTAAGTTTATCAGCGCAGTTAATATCTCTCTCTGTATTTGTGTGAGTTCCATTATTGATCGGGCCTTTCTTCACGATTATCGGCTATATATATGTGTTGATCTTTTGGCCGAAATCTGCGCGCTGGGCAGGTTTTGCTGCCTCTAAAGGGCAATTTCGCCATTTCCTGCCAAATTTTCTTGACTGGATCATTTCGGACGTTTCCGACCGTCATGGGAAGGCAGGCGCAAGGATAGACCTCCCCCTCCGGAGTGATGTGCATCCAGTTTCTCCCGGCAAAGCAGCCGAACTCCCGGAAGGCGGCGGGCACGGAGAACGCTCGGGGGGACGATGCCCCCAACACGAACCTTTCGAGGAGGGCGTGATCCTCTTCCGACAGGACGGACTCAAACTCGCCCGACCATCTGCCCACAGGAACCACCTCGAAGAAGGTCAGCTCGTGGGCGCCAACTTCGCTGGCCAGCCGATGAAACTCCTCGATCTCGGAGACGTTATCCCTTCTCAGAACGACGTAGAGGTCGACGAATAGGCCGGCGCCCAGGGCGTTTTCCACAGCCTTCATGGCGTCGCGAAAGGCGCCAGCCCTCCCCCTCATCCGATCGTGCTCATCCTCTCTGGAGCTATCGAGGCTGACGTTGACGGCGTAAAGGCCCGCCTCTTTCAGGTCTCGGGCGAGCTTCGCCGAAAAGCCCGCCCCCGATGTGAAGATGGTGGAGATGGCTCGGTCGTCGACGGACCGGACCAGGTCGGGAAGCTCCGGGTAGGTGGCGGGCTCCCCTCCGTCGAAGATGACCAGGGTGGTCCCGAGGTCCAGGACTTGGCCGACGATGTCTTCTACCTCCGCCAGCTCGAGGCGGTGGTGGTGGCCAGAGTCTGGAAGGGCGCAGTGGAGGCAGCGGTTTGGGCACTCCTCGGTGATCGATATGGTGACCTGGTCTGGGGTCCGGATGCCGAGGGAGGATTTGAGGTAGCTTTTGACGAGGCGGTCGAAGGCCCTGCTTGGGATCGGAGGAAACCAGGTCGATAGGTAAAGTTGCTCTTTTGCCGCCATCGGGATCTGGCCGTCGGCGATTCGGAGGGCCGACTTCACGAAGGAAAGGTGGGCCAGGGGCCCGGCTGCCCTCAGCCTTACCCTGCCCTCCTCGACCGCGGCCTCTGCCCTGAATAGGGGGTTTGAGGCGAGGATGTACCTGGCCGGATCGACCTTCACCGATAGACCTCGTCCGGATCGAAGACCTTCTCTCCGACCACCTTTCCCTCCAGATCTCGATAGAAGCAGGACCGATAGCCGGTGTGGCAGGCTCCGCCTTCCTGTTCGACCTTCAGGAGGATGGCGTCCTGGTCGCAGTCGATCCTCGCCTCCAGGACCCTCTGGAAGTGGCCCGAGGACTCGCCCTTCAGCCAGAGCTTCTTTCTCGACCGCGACCAGTAGTGGGCCTTTCCGGTCTCCAGGGTCTTCGCCAGAGCCTCCTGGTTCATGTAGGCGAGCATCAGAACCTCGCCGCTTCGTGCGTCCTGGACGATCGCCGGGATGAGGTCACCCTTGATCTCCATCATGCTTCGATGATAGGGCCTATATCCTATAAAAGCAGTTTCAGATAGGACAATGACCAGGTGCGTTCGCTGCAAGGGGAGGGGTCTATGCGGAAGGCCGGTCTGTCCGATCCTGCGCAGTTTTCGGGAGA
Organism: Methanothrix sp.; assembly: GCA_041548445.1. Classification (GTDB taxonomy): domain Archaea; phylum Halobacteriota; class Methanosarcinia; order Methanotrichales; family Methanotrichaceae; genus Methanocrinis. The sequence continues at coordinate 4,464 of JBFESM010000145.1, forward strand.
TGGCCAAGCTTCCAAAGCTCGGAACCAGGATCGAGGGCCCATCGCCTCCCGACGTCTTCGTGGGGAGGTTCGGATACCCTCGGGTCTCCGCCGGCCCCCTGGTCCCGGCGGACGAGAAGGATCGTCTCGACCTCTGCCTGAGGCCCGCGGAGCTGGCCAGGATGGACGTGGGGGAGATCGTCGCCCTGCGGTCATCGATGGTGAGGTCGGGCTCGAAGGTGGAGGTGAAGGACGCAAGAAATCCCGGAAAGCTCCTGGAGAAGGCCCAGGAGATCGCCATGTCCTCGACGCCGGTGGGAACTGAGGTCACCTTCGCGAAGCCCCCGAGAGGTCGCCTCAGGTTCGACGGGTTCATGATGCCCTCGGGGCCGTCAGGCTCGGTCAAGGAGATGGAGATCACATCAAACCCGTCGGTTCCCAGGAAGGTCGACGAGGTCGTCGAGGACTCGGACCTCTTGGCCGCCAAAGCCGTTTGCGAGCTTTACACCTCTGGCGTTGAGGTGGACGGGATATCGAGGCTTCTCTCCCTGGGGCTCCTCGGAAAAGAAAGAAAGCTCGTTCCTACGAGGTGGTCGATCACCGCCTCCGACGACATCGCAGGAAAGCATCTCATCAACGCGGTTTTGGACCGGCCACCCATTAACGAGTACCTTCTCTTCTCCGGCGAGAGGCTCGGAAATCACTTCGAGGTCCTCCTCGCCCCAGGCTCGTTCACCTACGAGCTGATCGAGATCTGGCTCCCCAGGTCCGTCTGGTCCGGCGAGGTGACCTGGATCGGCGCAGACCGCGAGGGCCCCGGCCCGAAGAAGGGTTACAGCGATCT
>JBFESM010000146.1:0-5266 GCA_041548445.1 Methanothrix sp.
GGCCTGATGGCAGGGGTCCCCATAGCCATCAAAAGCTGCATATCGACGAGGGGGATTGAGACGAACTGCTCGTCGAGGATTCTCGAGGGGTACATCCCACCCTACGACGCCCACGTCATAGAGCGGCTGAAGCAGGAGGGCGCGATCATCGTCGGCAAGACGAACATGGACGAGTTCGCCATGGGGACCTCCACCGAGTCGAGCTATTTCGGCACGACGAGAAATCCCTGGGACCTGGACAGGGTCCCCGGCGGGTCGAGCGGCGGGAGCGCTGCGGCCGTGGCCGCCGGGGAAGCGCCATCTGCCCTCGGGTCCGACACAGGAGGGTCGATTCGGTGTCCTGCCTCCTTCTGCGGGATAGTCGGCCTCAAGCCCACCTACGGCCTCGTCTCTCGGTACGGCCTCGTCTCTTACGCAAACTCTCTTGAGCAGATCGGGCCCCTCACCGCCAATGTCGAGGACGCGGCCCTGGTGATGGAGGTGATCGCTGGCCACGATCCGCGCGACTCAACCTCCGTCAAGGCCGAGGGCGGGTACCTTTCCGGCCTCGCCGGCGGCGTTGAGGGTCTAGTCTGCGGCGTTCCCAAAGAGTACTTCGGCGAGGGAGTGGACCCAGCTGTCGAAAAATCGGTCTGGGACGCCATATCGAAGCTTGAGGATCTGGGTGCGTCGTGGAAAGAGGTGAGCCTTCCCCACACCAAGTACGCTCTGGCAGCCTATTACATAATCGCCATGAGCGAGGCCTCCTCGAACCTGGCGAGGTTCGACGGTCTCCGTTACGGCCTACGGCTCGGGGCCGATAAAGACTGGCACACCACCTTCTCCGAGATCAGGGCCGCGGGCTTCGGTCCCGAGGTCAAAAGGAGGATCCTCCTTGGGACCTATGCCCTCTCGGCCGGCTACTACGGCAGGTACTACCTCAAAGCCCTCAAGGTGAGGACTCTGATCAAGCAGGACTTCGAGAAGGCTCTCTCGGCCGGTGGCGCTGACGTCCTGGTGACGCCCACGATGCCCTTCCCGGCCTTCAAGATCGGAGAGAGGATCGAGGATCCGTTATCCCTCTACATGGCCGACGTCTTCACAGTTCCTATAAACCTTGCTGGGGTTCCCGCGATATCGCTTCCTAGCGGCTTTGCCGGCGGCCTTCCGATAGGCCTTCAGATCATCGGACGCCACTTCGATGAGATTGGTGTCCTCAGGACCGCCAAGGCTTACGAGGACGCAACGCCTTACAACGAGATGGTTCCAAAGGAGGTGGTCTGATATGGCCGAAAAGGACGTCATAATAGGCTTAGAGGTCCACGTCCAGCTGAACAAGCTGAACTCGAAGCTCTTCTGCGGCTGTTCGACCAAATATCACGACGCACCTCCAAACACCCACACCTGCCCAGTCTGTCTCGGTCTTCCCGGAACCCTTCCGGTCTTGAACAGGAGGGCGGTCGAGTACGCGATCAGGGTCGCCCTCGCCCTCAACTGCGATATCCAGGGGGAGACCCTCTTCTATCGAAAGAACTACTACTACCCCGACCTTCCCAAGGCCTTCCAGATAACCCAGTACGACTTTCCAGTCGGCCTTGGAGGCAAGATTTTGATCAAGGGCGAGGACGGCGAGGAGAAGACGATCAGGATCACCAGGGTCCACATGGAGGAGGACCCGGGAAGGCTCGTCCACGCTGGGACGATCGACCGGGCCAAGTACTCGATGGTCGACTACAACCGGTGCGGTATGTCCCTTCTGGAGGTGGTGACCGAGCCGGACCTGCGGTCCCCCAAGGAGGCAAGGTCCTTCCTCGACAAGCTCAGAAACATCCTCGAGTACCTGGACGTCTTCAACGGGGACCTCGAGGGCGCGATGAGGATCGACTCGAACATATCCCTTGTCGGCGGCGAGAGGGCTGAGGTCAAGAACATATCGAGCCACAAGGGGGTCGAGAAGGCCCTCGCCTACGAGATCACGAGGCAGAGGAACGCTCGGAGGAGGGGGGTAGCCCAGGTCCAGGAGACCCGCCACTACGACGAATTGAGGGGTATCACCGTCACCATCAGGACGAAGGAGGAGGCTCACGACTACCGCTACTTCCCAGAGCCCGACCTCGTCCCCATGAGGATCGCCGACTGGGTGCCGAGGGTCGAGGCAGAGCTTCCAGAACTTCCCGACGCCAAGAGGGAGAGGTTTGTTGCGGAGTACGGGATCGCCGACGATCACGCAAAGTCCCTCACCTCCGAGATCAGGGTCGCAAACTTCTATGAGCAGGTGGCAAAGCTGGCGTCCCCGAGGCTTGCCGCGGTCATGGTCGCCGACATCCTCAAGGGCGAGCTGAACTACCGGGATGCGACGATCGACAATTTCAGCCCCGATCACATGGTCGAGATACTCGGTATGATCGAGGATGAGAAGATCACCGAAAAGGCAGCCGTCGAGGTGATCCGCACCATCCTCGACGACGGCGGAGATCCGGCCGGGGTCGTGGAGGCGAAAGGGCTCGTCAAGGCCGAGGACAATGCGGTAAAGGAAGCGGTCAGGGTCGCGGTGAAGGAGTGCTCCCAGGCGGTGGCCGACTACAGGAGCGGAAACGAGAAGTCGATCAACTTCATCGTCGGCATGGTTATGAAGAAGACCCGGGGAAGGGCAGATCCGGGGGAGGCTAACCGGCTCGTCAAAGAGGCTCTGGACGAGATGTGAGGAGCAAGGGCGATAGGCCTGTCGCCCCGTCTTTTTTTCTATATATTTATCTCTTTTATCTTTTTAGCCCCTGTCCTCCGGGCCGTAATGAATCCCCCAGAGCCACTCTCCTTGGCCCTGGGCGAAGACCCAGATCTGTCCCAATCCATCGGAGACGGCCGTAGGCTGTCCCGAGATCGAACCCCTCAGGTTCTCGCCTTCCTCCCAGGAATCGCCGTCTTGCTGGATGTGGATCAATTCATCTCCAAGAGTTGCGAATAGGTCGATCCTGCCGACCTCGATGATGACCGCCGGGGCTGAATCGATCCTCTGGTTTATCGTCTCGACGGAGGAGTTGCCGGTATCGGGGTCGATGGATACGTGCCCGATCGCGCCTCCTTGGTTTAGGGCGAAGACGTGGATCAGCTCGCCGTCACAGGCCGCCGCCGGAGGCGAGGCGAAGCTTCCCTGGAGGGGCTGCCAGCCCACCCATTCCGGGACCTCTCCTGACCCGGTCGGGGGGAGGTCGGCAGAGTTCCAGACGAGGTCCTTGGAGCTGTCCAGGGCGAAGAGATAGATCTTGTCTGAGAGGAGGACCGCGGCAGGTCTGGATCCGATCTCGCCATCTATCTGGATCCAGTCCTCGGTCCGGTCGCAGCCGATGCTCCCGTCGTACTCCCAGCACCTCTTGTAGAGGCAGTGGTTTGTGGGACCCCAGGTGAAGAGGAGGTAGTCGCCGTCGGATGAGCCGGTCGAAATGGCCGCAAGCTCGTACTTTCTGAAGTGGACTCCTCCGAGGTCTTTGTTGTAGGGGGGCGGGCCGAAGACCGTGGTCCAGTCAGACCAGGTCTCCTGGCCCTGGAGGCGGATGTGCCAAAGCTCGTTGTCGTTTCCACCGGTTAAGATGTCGACGATCCCCGGTCCCGGTGAGACGGCCACGGGCCCCGCGGTCAGTCTGACTCCCTTCAGGGTGATCCAGTTGGACCATCCCGTCTCGGTTCTGAACTGGACCCGTTTTACCGAGGGCAAAAGTCCCTGGGGTTCTGTGGACGTTCCAATGACCAGCACCGGCTCTGAGGTATCGTTGCCGGGTCTGAACTTGTCGAATTCTGCCATCTGACCCTCCGACAGGCCCGCCAACATGAGCACCGCCAGAAGGGCGCAAAGGTAGGTTTTTGCCCTCAAAGTCATTTTGCCTCCGGGTCAGACTTGGTCATGATCGTATATATTTGATTTCCGAGTGTCTTCCGGGATGAGGTGGCCCAGATCACATCGCTATAACACATTGCCATATCGCATCGCCGATGGTCTCAGGGCTCTTGGAGATGATCGATTGATATTTATCGTACAAGAGAGTGAGAGAGTTCTGGTTGATGGCCTATGTTTGACTACTGGAATCCGCACATCGAACGCATGCCTGCAGAGGACCTGCGAAAGCTCCAGGAGGAGCGGCTCAAATCGATGGTCCATTACGTTTACGATCATTCCCCCTTCTACAAAGAACGGTTCAAAGAGGCGGGGGTGGTCCCCGAGGACATAAAGGACCTTTCCGACCTGACGAAGCTTCCTTTCACCTACAAGGTCGATCTTCGAAACACCTACCCTACGGGCATGTTCAGCCTGCCGAGAAACAGGATTGTGCGGTACCACGTCTCCAGCGGCACCACAGGAAAGCCGACGGTCGTCGGGTACACCAAAGACGACATCGAGATGTGGTCGGACTCTTTGGCCAGGGCTCTCACCTCCATTGGCCTTGGCCGAGGGGACGTGATTCAGGTCGGGTATGGATACGGCCTCTTCACCGGCGGCCTTGGCCTCCACTACGGGGCGGAGAAGATCGGGGCGACGGTTCTGCCCACCGGGACCGGGAACACCGAGCGGCAGATCATGCTGATGCAGGACCTGGGCAGCACGGCGATCGCCTGCACCCCATCCTACTTCCTACACATAGCAGAGGTGGCCGAGAAGATGGGCGTTTCCATCAGGGACGACACCAGCCTCAAGGTCGGGGTCTTGGGGGCCGAGCCCTGGTCTGATGAGCCCCGCAGGAGGATCGAAGAGGCGACCGGGATCAAGGCCTACGACATCTTCGGGACGAGCGAGATGAGCGGCCCGCTCTTCACCGAGTGCCAGGAGCAGAACGGGATTCACGTCTGGTCCGACATGTTCCTCATCGAGGTGATCGATCCCAAGACCGGCGAGCAACTTCCCGACGGCGAGACGGGGGAGCTTGTGATAACAACTCTCAGCAAGTGGGCGATACCCCTCATCAGGTATCGGATCGGCGATTTGACGGTGATCAACACCGAGCCCTGCGAGTGCGGCCGGACCCACCCGAGGCTGATGAGAATCCTCGGCCGGACAGACGACATGATCGTCATCCGTGGAATCAACGTATTCCCGAGCCAGGTGGAGTCGGTTCTGATGAAGATCCCTGAGGTCGGCGACCACTACCAGATCATCGTCGACCGGAAGGGGCCCCTGGACATCATGAAGGTGATGGTGGAGGTGACTGAGACCGGCTTCAGCGACAAGATCGCCGACCTCATGTCCCTTTCCAAGATGATATCCAAGGAGCTGAAGGGCGTCCTCAACGTCGTCGCC
>JBFESM010000147.1:0-5260 GCA_041548445.1 Methanothrix sp.
ATATCCTAGAAATTATGTGCTAGATGGCCAACAAAGATTAACAACGATATATGGTGTTTTGTACGTGTTTAGCTCCCTCTATTTGCTCCCCTGATGTTGGTTTCTTCGAGGAAGGCATGAGGGTCAACGAATTCGCCCACATCTAAAACCAATATCTATCGCCTATGTTGCTCGGAACTTTCCGTTTTGAAGTGAGCATGCACGACATCACGAAATCGATTTACAGATGCTGATTTAGAAGAGCTAAACACGTACTGCGAACTAATTCAGATTTTTTGACGAAAAACATAGGCACCTTGGTTTGGAAGTGGAAAATCAATTATCACACTCCCTTTCAGTGCGCATACCTAAACTCCGGGCCATTATTTTTATCGAATATCCCGCAGCTCTGCTCCGGAGTGCGCTGCTACCAGCTTGAATAAAAACATTGACTGTAGGATCAGAGACAATTCGACTCGAGGCACTCTGCCGCCTCCGAGACGAACCCGCCCCCCTGGCATTCTGCCAGTATCACGTAGAATATTGGATCTCGTTGGGATCCAGGTCGTCGGGGGCCACGCCGCAGGAGCCAACGAATTTGCCGCCCTCCTTCTTAACGATCGCCAGATCGATAAAAGGCGGTCGGTGCGATTCCGCCTGAGAGTTGTATCGTGCGAGCGCCACCCGGGCGGCGCTGAAAAGATGACAGGCTGGATGAAGTGGGCGGAAAGCTCGGTCGAGAGATCGGAGGCTGACTCACAGCACGCACTCGCTGCAGTCCTGGCAGCTGCACTCGATGTTGGTGATCTTCCACTTCAGGGCCCAGCGCTTCATCTCTTTGACGATCTCCACGATCTCTAGACCGCTCTCCGTCAGGGAGTACTCGCTTCTAATGGGAAAAGACCTGCCATCGACCCTCTTCTCGATGAGCCCCTCCCTCTCCAGCTCCTTCAGCCGCGCGGAGAGGACCTTCGGGGTAATCCCGGCTAGGCAGCTTTTCAGCTCGGAAAAGCGCCTTTTTTGCCCCTCGCCCTTGTAAAGCTCCAGGAGGACGAGAAGGGTCCACTTCCGGGCTATGTACTTCACCGTCCTGTTGACGGTGCATCCTTCCTGCATGGTATCTCTTTGGTAACTTTCTAGCCTATATACGTTGGTATCTTAAGTATACCATGGACGGGTGCGAAACTGTTAGGGAAAAAATCGATATAGAAAAAAAGATAGATATGGATAGAAAGATGGAGATGGACACCAAAAAGGAGCTTGATAAAAATGGCAAAAGACCTTATGGAGAAGGGAGCGATCCTCCAGAGAGACAAGGAGACCTACGCCATAGCCCCCCACATCGCGGGCGGGATCATCGACCCGGCGAGCTTGAAGAAGATCGCCGAGGTGGCGGAGAAGTACAAAGCAGCGGCCCTGAAGATAACCTCGGCCCAGAGGATAGCCATCGTGGGCTTAAAGCCCGAGGACCTGGACGGCGCCTGGGCCGATTTGGGTATGAAGCCAGGGGCGGCCATCGGCCTGTGCGTCAGAAGCGTCAAGATCTGTCCAGGGACGACCTTCTGCAAGCGGGGCCTCCAAGACTCGGTCGGCGTCGGCCTGAAGCTCGACGAGAAGTACCACGGGATGGAGATGCCCTCCAAGTTCAAGATGGGGGTCTCGGGCTGTCCCAACTCCTGCGCCGAGCCCGCGGTCAAGGACCTGGGGCTGATGGGAACCGCCAAAGGCTGGCGGGTCCTGGTGGGGGGAAACGCCGCTCGAAAGCCGCGGCTCGGCATGGTCCTGGCCGAGGAGCTCTCCGACGACGAGGCTATGGCCTTGGTCGAGAAGGTGATCGGCTACTACCAGGCCAACGCCGAAAAGCAGCGGCTAGGCGAGTTCATCGACGAGATCGGCTTTGAGAAGTTCAAGGGAGCCGTCCTCTGAGTTTTTAAAAAGGAAAAGGATGGTGGGTGGACGACGGGAAGTGCCAAAAGAGTGGGCCTCGACGATCGGCCCAGGATCACCAGACTCCTGGAACCTCCTCGCCGCAGTTCGGGCACTTCCCCTCGACGACCCCGTTCCTTGCCACCCTGAAGGCGAAGCGCTCCACCAGCGGCTCGCCGCAAGCAGGGCAGTTCGTGTTCTCGTCCTCGCCGGGGATGTTTCCGCCGTAGACGTACGAGAGGCCTGCATCCCTTCCGATCTCCGCCGCCCGCCGGATCGTTTTGGCGGGGGTGGGCGGGGCGTCTTTCAGCTTGTAGGTCGGGTAGAAGGCCGTGACGTGCCAGGGCATATCAGGGCTGATCCCGGCCAGAAACTCGGCGATATCTCGAAGCTTCTGGTCCGAGTCGTTGTAGCCGGGTATGAGCAGAGTCGTCACCTCAACCCAGATCCCAAGACTCCACATCAGCTCGATCGTCCTCTTGACCGGATCGAGCCTCGCTTTGCAGACCTTCTTGTAAAACTCGTCGTCGCCCTTGAGGTCGACGTTTATGGCGTCGAGGTAGGGCTCGATCGTCCTCGTAGCCTCCTCGCTCATGTACCCGTTGCTGACGAAGACGTTCTTCAGGCCCCTTTCCGCGGCGAGCTTCGAGACGGCTAGGGCGTACTCAAAGAAGATGGTGGGCTCTGTGTAGGTGTAGGCGACCGACTCGCACCTGGCGTTCAGGGCCTCTGCCACCACCCTCTCGGGCTCGACCGCCTCTCCCGATATGATCCCCTTCTCGGCGGGCATCTGGGATATGTCGGCGTTCTGGCAGTGGAGGCACCTGAAGTTGCAGCCGACGGTGGCGATGGAGTAGCTGAGGTGGCCGGGCATGAAGTGGTAGAGAGGCTTTTTCTCTATCGGGTCGACGTGCATGGCGATCAGTTTCCCGTAAACCAGAGTCTCCAGGGTTCCGTCCTCGTTCTCTCTAACCCCACAGATCCCCCTCTTTTTGGGCTTTATCCGGCAGAAGTGGTTGCAAAGCCCGCACCGAACATCTCCCCCTTCCAACTTTTCGTAAAACATGGCTTCCGTCATCGCGAACACCGCCCAACGTTGTAAAAAGATCTCTTTAAAATAAGTGGTGATAATCCCTTATAATTCTTGTTCTGGAAAAAATATGATATGAAGCGGCCAAGATAATGGCAAAAGTAGATGCGGTAGTCTCGCTTCTGGTCAGGTTTCGATGACGACTTCCCTGTAGACGTAGAACCTGAGGGGGTTATCCGGCAGTCCCGTGGTGGCGTTGATCGAGCTGTTGACATCCTGGTCTGCTGTCCTGATCCTTATATCCTCGAGCAGGGGCAGATCGTCATCGGGCTTGAGGGAGATCTCCTTCTCGTTCGCCATGGTGATCGTCATATCTCCGGGATCGACCTCTTGGACAGTCATATCCCCATACTCGTCCCCCTCCTCGACAGATACGGCCACATCGGAGATCTGCCATATGCCGTCAACCTCGGCAAAGCCGTCGTCGCCGGTGGCAAAGGCGCTCCTGAAATGGACTGCCACGACCACGACGTCGTCAGCTCCGCCGACCCGCCGGGAGTAGATGTAGGTCTGATCCCTCAAATCAGCCCCCGCCCTTGAAGGCTCGATGACCTGCGAATCCATCAAAACTCCATCCTTGAAGAGCGCCAGGGAGACCTTCTCCCCGCTCTCGTCCACGGAATCGAGGGCCAGTTTGTACCCATCCTCCAGGCCCAGGGGGCTGTCGGTGTCGAAGGTCTCCCTCCGGTCGTCGTTGATGAGGACCTTGACTAGCTGCTCCTCGGCGAGCATGTTGGGGTTCTCCGACTCGTCCGAGAGGAGGCCACTGGCGTACCCTGCGAAGAGGGGCTCGCCCTGGAAGGCGATCGTCCAGAAGGTCCCCCACTCCTCGAACTCCAGCGCCTTTCTCTGAGCCCTGGCGGCGTAAACTGCACCGGTATCCTCCTCCAGCTGATCTGCTGTGACCTTCAGAATGAGATATTCATCCCCCAGCCCCTCGTCCATATCGTAATAAAAACCTGCAAAACTTTTGGCGTTCCAGGTCCAGGTCGAGCCGTCGAGGACCTCTCCGACGCGGCCTCTGACCTCGTAAGCGCCGGGATCTTCGACCACTCTATAGATGCAGAACCTCATGGGATTTTCGGGCCGTCCCGTCGTGGCGTTGATGGAGTTGTCGACGTCATCCTGATCGGCGGTTTTGATCCCGATATCGCCCATCAGGAGTTTGGCCCTCCCCCTGGTGAAACTGATCTTGCGGTCCTCGTTGGTCATGGTGATGGTCATCTCGTCGGGGTCGAGGTCGGAGAAGGTCATCTCTCCCCACTCGTCGCCCTCTCTGATGGAGATCGTCTCCTCGGAGATCTGCCACACCCCGTCGACGGTCACAAGAACATCTCCGCTGCTGAAGAAGGCGTTTTTGAAGTGGACCGCTATGAAGACAACGTCCTTTCCCCCGACAGGCCTTTTGTAGAGGTATGTCCTCTCATCCAACGTTGCATTCTCTTTCGATGGTTCGACGACCGCAGAGTCCACCCTCGCGCCGTCCCTGAAAAGCGCGAGGGAGACCTTCTCGCCCTCCGAGTCGATCTCCTCGACCCCAAGCTTGTACCCCTCCTCGAGCCTCAGGGGAACGTCCCCCTGAATCGTCCTCTCCTCGTCGTCGTCGATGAGGACTTTTGCGATCTTCTCGTCCCGGAGCAGCACCTCGCTCCCGGACTCGTCGAGAAGATGCCCCCCGGAATAACCGGCGAAGTACGCCTCGCCCAAAAAGCCGATGGTCCAGCAGCTTCCCCAGCCCGAAAACTCGATCATCTCCTCTTGGGCCTGAGTGGCGTAAATCGCTCCCGAATCTTCGATGGCTCCACCAGAGATGGCAAGGCTCAAGCGCTCGCCGCCAGCGTCGTCGTCCAGGTCGTAGTAGAACCCGGAAAAATCCTGAGCGCCCCAGGAGTAAGTCGCGCCGTCGACGACCTCGGCCACGGGGCCCCTCATCTCGAAGGCTGAACCAGCAGTCGAGATCGCCGCCAAGAACGCGGCCCAGAATAAAACGATCTCAATCGCTGTCCTCATCCGTCAACCTCATGGTGATACTATAGTCGGACGATGGCATAAAATTGTTTTCGACGACGATCTCGTTTCGTATCTCGGTCTTGATCTGCCACTCTGTCCCCTCAGCAGGGGTCGGTTATTGCGATCACCCACAATAGCTTCATCCTTTGAGAAGATACCCCCCATCCACGGGTAGGGCAACGCCTGTGATGAAGCTGGCCTCCACCGACAGGAGAAATAGGACGGCTCGAGATATCTCTTCGGGTCTGCCCAGCC
>JBFESM010000148.1:0-5169 GCA_041548445.1 Methanothrix sp.
CGACAGAAAACGCCTGAAAGGATCGGGAAGGAACCGGCTGGGAAAAGTCAGAAAAGGCTAAGCAGAGCTTGGTGCCACAAAAAATAAAAAATATGAACGAGGGTTGATGGGCCCGACGCGATTCGAACGCGTGATCCCCGCCGTGTAAGGGCGATGTCATAACCACCTAGACCACGGGCCCGCCGGCCCATCCGTTATCCCTCGTCATATTAGATTCTATCGCTTAAAGCCGAACTTGGCGAGCTTACTTACTTTCTCCGGATGTACAGCCCGGTCATAGTCTCGTCCAAAACCTTGTCAGAGGGCTTCGACGTCATGAGGCTCACGATCACGATCCCCAGGATCGAGACGACAAACCCGTAAAGGCTGAAATGGACCGGGAGCGGATGGACGAACTGGTGCCAGTATCCGGCAAACCCGGCGCCGACAAGGCCCAGGCTCATCGAGAAGATGGCGCCCTCTCTCGTCGCCCGCCGCCAGTAGAGGCCCGCAAAGAGCGGCGCCACGTAGCAGGCGAGCATCAGGCCGATCCCCATCCATATCAGCCACGCCAGAAGGGCGGGCGGGTTGCTCCACGCCATGATCAGGGTCAGCAGAGCGGCGGTGGCGACGGCAGCCCTGCTCACGAAAGTGACCGTCGAGTCCCGGGCATCGGGCCGCAGGAACCTCTTGTAGATGTCCCATCCAAAGTAGGTCCCGATGGTGAGCATCAGCCGGTCTGTCGTCGACATCACAGCGGCGAGGACGATCACCCCGATGAAGACGCTTATGATGCTGGGGAAGGCGTACTCAGCCCCCAGAACGAAGGCGTAATCCGAGGGGTTCGATACGCCTGTGGGCAGAGTTATCTGCCCCTGGGTGGTCATCACCCGTCCCGCAAACCCCGAGATCTTGATCAGGTACATCACGACGACGTATATCGAGAAGGCCGCAAGCGGTGCCCACTTGAAGTACTTGCTGTCCCGGGCCGCAAATACGTTGTTGATGACGTGAGGCGCGCTCGCCAGACCAAAAGTGAGTAGGAAGAAGAACGAGACCAGGAACAGCGGCGTTGCGAAGGCGTACCCCGCATAGGGCCCGGCGGCCCCTGGGTACCAGTCGGGGAACCACGGCTGAACGAAGTTCGGATCGAGCCCCGCAAGAACGGTGTTGATGTGAGCAAGCCCTCCCGCAGAGTGGATCACCGCCGGTGCGACGATGATGACTCCGATGATCAGCATCATCCCCTGGATCAGGTTGTTCCAGGCGACGGCGTACAGCCCCCCCATGATGACGTAGGCCGTCACGATCAGGGCCGAGATTATCAGGGCCGTGTGGTAGGATATCCCGAAGAGCCAGCTCAAGACCATGCTGATGGCGACATACTGGCCCACCATGTAGATCAGAGAGACGAGAATCCCCGTGACCGCCGACAGACCCCTTATCCCGTTCTTGCTGTAGAACCGATCCGCAAAGTAGTCCTGGACCGTGAGGTATCCCCTCTCCGACCCGATGGCATGAAGCTTCGTTCCGAAGAGGAGGATGCAGACCGCAGCGCTCAGAGGAACGAAGACCTGCTCCCATATCGTGGGCCATCCCGTGACGTACCCAAGGCCGCTCGTCCCGAGAATCGTCATCCCGCTGCATATGCAGGCGACGATCAGGATCGTGAAGACCCAGAACCCAAGGTTTCGGCCCGCTAAGAAGTAGTCTTCCGAGGTCTTCACCTTCCTTGAGGCCCAGGCCCCGACGGCCATCAGCCCCAGGAAGTACACGGCAACGATGACCACCATCTCGAAGTTCAACTCCAACTTCTTCACCACCTGAGCGCCCAGAACAGGAGCACCAGGGCGATCAACGCCGGCGCGGCGATGACCAAGAAAGTCGTCTCAAAGGGCAATCCGAACAACTAACTAACCTCCGCTAAATGATTGACATTATTGCACATTCTTGTACATATGCTACGTGACACCACTTAACACGCGCGATATGATAACGCATTTCATCTGCAACGTGATGACGTGTTGCAATGTATCACGTTTAAATTTAACGTCCATCAGAACTCAAAACCGTGGTCCAGGAGGCGTACAGGAGGGCGACTTTTATAAGAGATCTCGTCGTGGTATTCCTCGATGAAACAACAGGTCGAGATGGAGCTTTCCGAGGAGGGCAACGGGCTTCTAAAGATCTGCGATTCTGCCGCAAAGGCCGTCTTTGAATCGATAAAAAAGATGGTGGGCGACCCTGCCAGCGGCCACGTGATGCAGATGGGCGCCGACGGCACCCCCACCAAGAGCATCGACGGGCGGGCCGAGGAGGCGGTGATCGACGTTCTTGAGAGGTCGGGCGTCGAGTTTGAGATTCTATCCGAGGAGATGGGCAGAAAGGAGATCGGGAAAAATCCGAGATACTTCCTCCATCTCGACCCCCTCGACGGGACCTTCAACGCCATCTGCGGCATCCCCTTCTACTCGGTATCGATCTACATCAGCGGCAAAACCTGCAGCTTCGGCTACGTCTTCGACCTCGCCCACGCCGCCAAGTTCTACGCTGAGAAAGGACGGGGGGCCTGGACCGAGATTGAGGGTACCAGATCCCGCCTCGCCGTCTCGACCACCCCGACCCTCCACAACTTCAGCGTCTCGGCCTACACCCTCCGACCCAACACGGGAAGGATCGTCGGCCTCGGGGACGCCATCCGGCGGATCAGGACCCTCGGGTCCACGTCTCTAGAGCTCTGCTTCGTCGCCGCAGGAAGGCTCGACGCCTTCGTCGACCTCCGGGGAGGCCTGCGGCTCGTCGACGTTGCCGCAGGAAGCCTGATCGTCGAGGAGGCGGGCGGCCTCGTCACCGACGACCGGGGCGACCGGATCAGTTTCAACGGTGACATGTGGCAGAAGGCCGAGTTTTTAGCCTCCAACGGCGTCTTTCATAGGGAGATCCTGGACCTCATCGGGGGTGGCCGAAGTTAGAGTCGGCTTCGTCTCCAGGGGAGATCCCGAATCCGTCAAGATGGTCCGAAATCTCATCGAGAGGTTCAAGTCGAGGGCCGAGATCGTCGTCGAGCCGGAGATCGCAAAAAAGCTCGGATTTGTCGAGACTAGGATCGAGGAGATGGATGTCGACTTCATAGTCTCCGTCGGAGGTGACGGGACGATCCTCAGGACGATCCAGAAGATGGACGACCCAAGGCCCATCTTAGGGATCAACATGGGCACCCTCGGCTTTCTGGTGGACGTCGAGCCGAAGGACGCCGTAAAGACCCTGGAGCGGATCCTCTTCGGCTTTGAGGTGATGGAGAGAAGCCGCCTGCTGACCCGGCTCAACGGCAAGCCCCTCCCCGCCGCCACCAACGAGATCGCCCTCCTCTCGGCCAGCCCCGCCAAGATGCTGGAGTTTGAGATCAACGTCGACGACTCGCTCCTGGAGAGCCTCAGGGCCGACGGCCTCCTCTTTGCGACATCCACAGGCTCCACAGCCTACGCCATGAGCGCGGGAGGCCCCATCGTCGATCCGAGGGTCGACGCCATCGTCCTCGTCCCCATGGCACCCTTCAAGCTCTCGTCCCGTCCCTGGGTGCTGCCTGCAGAATGCGTTATAAGAGTAGATTTGAAGCTTCCCGAAAAGGAGGCCCTCGTCGTCATCGACGGCCAAAACGTGACCACCATCTCCAATAAAGATCACATCACCATCAGCAAGGCCGAAAAGCCCGCGCGTTTCGTCAAGGCCCGGGAGGACGGCTTTTACGAGAAGGTCAAGAGCAAGCTGGCCTGAACCGAAAGATCTGATCTGGGCCGTTCAACACTTTATCGTCATTTTAATTGGCAGAAGAGTTGTGAGGGAGGTGGCAAGGAAGCCGGGTCCGAATTGGGCACGCCGCTCAGATATGAAAGCGTGCCTTTCAAGGCGTTGTGCGGGCCGAGTCCATGTCCATCCCCGACCCGCAAGTTGAGGTGCTGCCAATCGAGGTTTGGGTTATGCTCTCATCCCTCTCGGGCGTTCTCCTCCTCCGAACGGAAGATAGGAAGGCGGCCCGTATAAGTTTTGTCTTTATACTATAGATAACGGACATTGCCCCTATAGTCGGAACGGGATCTATATTTCGGGCTTTGCCAGGGATGAGTTCATAAGGGATCGGCTCGATGGAGCGAGGCCTGATCATGATATGCTTAAGATGCGGTTGCTGTTGCCATCATCTCGATGTGATGATAATAAACCCTAGATCGATAAGGCCAGACGGAACCATCGACCCCGAGGACCAAAATTCCATGATCAGAAAATCGAAGGGCCGAAAGTGTCCCCATCTCGCATATTTGGGAGATGTTGCAGTATGCACGATCCACGATCTCTCCTGCTACAGAGGAACGCCCTGCGACCGGTTCGACCAGTTCGGTCCCGAGGACGCCCCTTGCGTCTTCGGCGGTTACTTCAAAAGCTCCGGGTCCGCAAAGCTCTGATCTGTTTCTGATAATCTGGCGACTATATCTCGCCTCCGCCTCCCCTGATGGAGAGGATATTCTCGATTTTCCTTCCCCGCTTAGGCCTGACGACGCGAATCCAAAAATTATAAATGTAGTTGCGGTCCTATAAATATCCCGGAGGTGAACGAGATGGCAGAGTTTTTGGGACTGGTTGAGAACGGCCAGTTCAGGATACTGGAGCCGAAAGAGCACTGCTGCACAGTGAAGCTGACCAAGCTGATCAAGCCGAAGCTCCTGGATGAAGCGGCGATAGAAAAGCACCAGATCGACCTTTCCGAGGACGAAGGAATGGCGATCATGTTGGAGGGTGCCCTCAAAAAAGAGGAACTCTGGATATTCGAGGCCAAGGTGGTCGACAGAGGAGGGCCGATCCTCTCGGCGGTGGTCCGGAAGGTATTCTAGCAGAGGTAACGAACTGCGGTGATCAAATCTGACGTTGCTCCCAGGGACGGGATGCGGCGTCCCATTTTATTTCGCCATTTCTCGATGAGTTGGCATCGCTTTAGCAGGCGATTCCGTCATGAAGCATCCTACTTTGTGCAAAAAGGGCCAAAAGAGAATTGGCGGGGGGTGCGGCCAGGGCCCGCCACAACGATTTTCGCGATCGATTCAGCAAATAGGGGACAGCATTATCACATTGCTGTTGCTCGATTCCCCGTGCTGGTTGAAGGCTCTCACCATGACGCAGGAGCACTCGCCGACAGCACAG
>JBFESM010000149.1:0-5115 GCA_041548445.1 Methanothrix sp.
AAAGGCCGGAGTTGTTGCCTCTGGCGGTGGAGTGACGACGGTGACTGATCTCGTCAGAGAGAGGTTCAGGCTCAAGCAGACGATCGTCACCATCACGGCAGAGGAACAGGATCACCTGGAGGCGGCCAAGGAGGAGATAATAGTCCAGCGGGCCCTTCTTGAGGAGTTCATAAGAGATGACCCATTTTTCATGCTCACTCTCGAGCCCTACGACCACGCAATCGAGAAAGCGCCCCAAATCATCAAGGAGATGGTGAGGGCGGGCGCAGCCATCGGGATCGGGCCCATGAGCGCTGTGGCGGGGACGATCGCCCGATTCGCCCTGGAGGCGATGATCAAAGCCGGTGCGGCCCACGCCATCGTCGACAACGGCGGAGACGTCGCCCTCGTCACCGACCGAATGGTTCTGATGGGAATCTACGCGGGATCTTCGCCCCTCAAAAATCTCGCCTTCGAGATACCGCCCAGTGCGAAGCCCATTGGCATCTGCACCAGCAGCGGGACCGTGGGCCCCTCCATCAGCTTCGGGTCTGCCGATGCGGCCATAGTCGTCTCTGAGGACGTATCTCTTGCGGACGCCGCGGCGACGGCTCTAGGAAACGCCGTCGGCGAGGACTCTCCCCTGGCGGACTCGTTCAAAGTGGTGGACAAGCCCGGTATCGAGGGGGCTCTTGTGATCAGGGGCGAAGAGATGGCGCTCTGGGGCGAGCTTCCTCCGCTCAGGAGGGCGAACCTCAGGCCCGACCTGATCACGAGGGGATAGTGGGAGCGCCATCGGGCGCTCGCATCTATCATCTATAAAATCTACTTCAGGACCAGCTTCAGCGCCCTCTGAGGACAGGCGGTGACGCAGGTTGCGCACTGGACGCACTTTCCGGCGTCGGCCACCACTAGAGACCCCTCGAAGTGGAAGGTCCCGGTAGGACAGATCGATATGCAGGCCCCGCAGTGGATGCACTCGTTCTCATCTTTTATGATCGGATTCTCCAGGAGGACGACCCTCACGCCCTTCTCCTCGAAGGCCTCCTTGACCTCGGTGCACTTCTCGGGATCAACGTCGATCACGATCTCGCCGGATACGGCGTCGACCTTCGCCCTCTCGATGTTGATGAGGGACTTCGTCTCCAGGATCACCGAGGAGACGATCGGCTTTCTGACGATTCCAGGAGCCACGTGGAGCATCAGCTTCATGCGGACCGCCTCCTGCCGTAGAGCCTGCTGACTTGGTCGCTCGTGACCATCCCTATTACGTGATGGTCCTTGTCGACCACCGGCAGAGCCGATATCTTGTGGTGGTCGAGCTTTCTTGCCGCAAGCTCCAGGGGCTCGTCCCGGCTCGCTATGAAGACCTTTCGGGTCATCATGTCGGAGATGTGGGAGGTCTTATCGCTGGCCACGGCCTTGGATATGTCCCAGGCGGTGACCATCCCGATCAGCTTTCCCTCCGCCGAGACGACCGGCAGGTGGTCAAAGGTCCCACCGACGATCATCTGGGCCGCCTCCCTTATGCAGATCTCCTCGCGGACCGTCACAACCTCGGTGCTCATGACGTCCCCCACCAGAAGGAACTCCTTGGTCTGCTTCATCGGCCGGTTCCGTCCCTCCCTTGAAAGCGATTCAGACGAGGCCGAAATGAGGAACTCGCCCCTCTTGATCGAATCGCCGAGGGCGCAGGCCACCTTTCTTGCGACGTGGCGGCTCGATAGGGCCGACGTCTTCACCTCGGACCCCTCTATGTCGACGATGCCGGAGTAGAGCTGCTCGTAGTTCACCTTCCTCACCGTGGGACGGCCGCGCCTCGGTACGCCGTAGTCCACGATCTCAGTGACGATGTCCCGGTCTCTGACGGCCGTCTTTTTTGCGATCCTCTCGTTCAGGACCGGTATCGGTACCCCGAGGCCGACGTAGAGGCTCGGGCCGTAGTCCTGGAAGGTAGCGGCCCTCAAAAATTCGTTATCCATCTCCTTCAGGTCGCCCTTAACCATCAGGGTTCCGAACCCATCCTGAGGCAGGTGCTGAGTTCCAGAACCGATGATATGACCCTGAGCTCCGCATAGGAATATCCTGGTCCCGACGCCTATCTGCTCGAAGTCCGGATCGTTTGGTATCGGCGAGAGGGCTCCAGCCCCGCTGTAGCTCACGTTCCCGTATCTTGGTAGGAGCGTTCCCATGTAGGTGTGCAGCGTCCTCTCGGTGGAGTTTGCGGCTGCAGCGTAACTCTGGTAGGAGTTTCGGGGGTTGACCATCGTCGCCTGGTTGAAATCGTCGAGCCTGAGGGTCGTCTCGAGGTCGAAGCGCGGATAGCAGTCTGTGACGGCGCCCTGGGCCCGAAGCTCTATTTCTCTGCCCATGATCAGGTCCTCCATCACGTGGGCTCCGCCGTACTCGTCTCCCCGATCCTCGGACGGCTGGGTGGCTCCCAAAAAGAGGTCCACGGCGGCGATACCACCGTAGGCTTCGACGTTGTTCAGCCAGGCCTTGGAGATCTTTATCGGCGGATCGCTGTGGCCGGTGTTGAGAAAGACACCGGACGAGCACATGGCTCCGAAGGTGCCGGTGGTGACGACGTCCACCTCGCGCACCGCACCATCGGTGCCAAGCTCGTCCACCAGGTCCGGCATCTCCTCCGCAGTGACCACCCGAACGCTGCCGTCCCGGATGCGTTCGTTGATCTCCGACAATGATTTCTCCTGCACAAACCTCCACTCTGAATGCGAGAGGTATTAAAGGCTTGTGGGATGTCGATTGGCTCAACACCGTTATCTGTGATCACCGCGATGACGCCAACAGATGTCAGGCAAAAGGATAGTCCTCACCAGCGACGCCACCATGATGAGCAACTACAACGGGGGGGTCATGCTCGGCTTTGCGGCGATACTCCCGGCATCGATTATCAACGAAAGGATATTCAAGTGGCTCTTCTGCCCGCCCGTCGAGGCTGGCCCCGACGGATCGGCTCTCCTCGCCCCCTGCGGCATGAGGAAGGTCGAGGCCGCCCTCCTGGAGGCGGGGTTTTCCCGGGACGAGGTGATGGTGGCCCATCCCGACCATCTCGACAAAGCGATCGGACCCGAGACCGAGATTGTGGGGATCACGCACGACGATCCCATGGGCAAGATCGCCGTCCGGGAGATCGAGGAGATGATCAACAGAGGCGCGCCCTACAACAGGACGAAGTTTCTGGAGCTGGTGGGCCATCCCCACATAAAAGAGCACAGGCCCAAGGTCGTCATCGGCGGCAACGGCTCCTGGGAGCTCCGGGGCGAGGATGTCGGAGTCGACTTCATCTACCTGGGCGAGGGGGAGAGGACCTTTCCCTCGATCTGCAGAAAGATAATGGCCGGTGAGGATGTCGGAAGGGAGATCGAGGGCGAGATCGTGCCCGGCGATGAGATTCCCGTCAACAGAGGAGCGACCGTCGGAGGGATCGTCGAGATCGGGCGAGGCTGCTGGCGAGGCTGCTCCTTCTGCTCGCCAACGATGCGTAAGCCCAGGCACAGGCCCATCTCTAAGATCCTGAAGGATGCCGAGGTGAACATCGGGGCGGGGCAATTGGACCTGATCCTCCACTCCGAGGACGCCTTCCAGTACGGGTCGAGTGGAGCAGAGCCCAACAGAGAGATGCTCCTCGACCTCTTCAGGCAAGTGAAGGAGCTGGGCCCGAGAACCGTTGACGTATCCCACATGAGCCTGGCATCGGTCTATCACAACCAGGACCTTCTGGTGGAGATCTCCGAGATCGTGGGGATCGGGACCGACCAGAAGTACATGTCGGCCTGGATCGGGATCGAGACCGGGAGCAGCAAGCTCCTCGCAAAGCACATGAAGAACAAGACGAAGCCCGCGCCCCTGGAGATCTGGCCCCAGATCGTGCAGGAGTGCTACGGCCTCTTCAGCGACCAGTCCTGGCTTCCTGTGGCAAGCCTCGTCTTGGGCCTGCCCGGCGAGACCGAGGAGGACGTGGTGGCAACGACGGAGCTTGTCGAGTCGCTGAAAGACCACATCGGCCTGATGCTCCCCCTATTCTTCACCCCGATCGGAGAGACGCGTCTAGGAAACGCGAGAGGTTTTGGAAAAGACAGAGCGAAGCCCGAGCACTGGGAACTGGTGGGGACGTGTCTTGAGTACAACTTGCGCCACCTGAAAGCCCTGCATCGGTACTACAGCGAGAGGATGACGGCAGGATTGAGCCAGCATCTGGCCCTTCGGGGGATAAACCTGCTCTCGGACCGTGCCCTCAAAAAATATCTCAGAAGGATGAAGCGGGGGGAGCCACCCAACTGAAGCCCCATCAATAACTTTCAAGAACCGAACTTACGATCACCTTGTGATCGGGTTTGAGAGAGTAGACGTTGTGGTCGCCTGAGACGTCGATGCTCAGGATGCCGAGCCTGGTGTTCATGAGGCCCACCATCGCCGAGACGCCCCGATAGCTGACGTCGAAACCCTCCTTGTCCAGATAAGTGTAAACTTCCTCAGTGGTGTAAGACCTGTCATGCAAGAACAGCTTAAGGACAGCCTTTCGGATGCCCATTCCGTCGCGCTTGAGGTAATTTTTCAGGCGCTCACGGATCTGATCCTCATGTTTTCGAACGCTAGCCTCCATCCTGTAAGCTCACCGCCTCTACCTTTGCAGCTATGGATTTATAAAGGTATTCTCTCCACCACCGGCCCGCCCTCGATCGGGTACCTCTCTTCCAGGGCGAGCCGGCACTCAGTCTCCTCGAGATCCGAAACGATATCTTCCAGGATCCATCCGGCGATCTCGATCCTTCCCTCGGAGAGTACGTACATCTCCTCTGGAACCTCCAGGGCCTTCAGCCTCTCGACAGCCGATGCGAGGCCAACGCCTCCGGCCCCGGCCCCAGCCCGATCGGCGGGCAGTATCACGCCATAGATCAGGGTTCCGTCCTCGGTGGAGAGGTCAAAGGGGCGGGCCGTCCTTTCCGCCCGCCGCTTCAGCCTCTCTCGGAGCT
This sequence comes from Methanothrix sp., assembly GCA_041548445.1. Taxonomy (GTDB): domain Archaea; phylum Halobacteriota; class Methanosarcinia; order Methanotrichales; family Methanotrichaceae; genus Methanocrinis. The sequence continues at coordinate 4,977 of JBFESM010000149.1, forward strand.
GGACCGCGTCCTTGAAGGCCGAGGAGCAAAAGTGGACCTTCAGCCCCTCGACCTTGAACCGCTCGGCGGCAAGCTCGCTCCCAACGGCGCCGCAGCCGTAATCCTTCGACCTGAATCCGAGGGCCCGAAGGGCGGACTG
>JBFESM010000150.1:0-5112 GCA_041548445.1 Methanothrix sp.
AAATGAGCTTATTAAATTGGAAATTGGATCAGAAAAGTGAGATTTAGTATCAACAAAATCCGAGGACATGGTTAGAGACGAGCAGATCTATAGATCTATGCTACTCATGCCAGATGCTCGAACGCTTGGTGTGGTCTTCTGAGGGTTTTCATAAACCTAAGCCAAGAAAGCGAGCCAGTTCTGCTCTCGCCGATCTCAAATATATTCCTGATATCAAATCCCATAAGTCAGTCAAATCGATGCCAGAGATCTGGAATCAATAATGTAAAATAGTTTAAACGACAAAGACTGCTGTTATTGTGAAGTATCAGGGGGAATAACGTGAAAAAAACCACATATATGCTGGTCCTGTGCCTTCTCGCCTTTGCCTCAGCCTCATGCGCTTCGGCCCAACTGGACCTCTTCTCGGGATACTGGAAGAACATAGACCCTTACACCGGCGGGGTCACAACCCTAGAGATAGGCGTGAGCGGCACGGACGTTTCGGTCCACGCCTGGGGTAGTTGCGTTCCCACCGATTGCGACTGGGGTGAAGCATACCCGTCTTACGCCTACGGCCCAAGCGTGAGCTCAGACCTTATTTCTGAGGCCTTGGCCATCTCCGCGGTCTGGACGACGAGCTTCAGCGAGACGCTGATGATCGTTCGACCTGCTGAAAAGGAGCGTCTTCAGGCTGACATTTACACCAGGTTCACCGATGGGAGCGGACGGACGGCCTACACTCAAAGCTACATATTCGAACGAGGCCAAGATTATCAGTGCTACCAGGACCTTCCGGACCCAGAGCTAGAGCTTGCGGGGACCGAAGACTATACGGTGAGGGGAACCGACTTCACCAGGTACTTGATCCCGGTCACCAACTGGGACGTTTATCCGACCGAGCTCTTCGAGGCTGCGCCTGACCTGCCGCCCTGTGGCCTTAATAACGAATCCTCCAGGACATGGGTCGACATCTACAATCAGGACGACGTTCGGATTTACGGCTTCTGCGCCCTGGGAACCTCAGAACACTTGAAGGACCTATGGTTTGCGGTGGAGAAGGGCGAAGCCCCGCCAGTGTCGGTGTACATAGTGATGACCGATAGGCGATGCGAACTTTCTTACGTCTCGAACGAGGTCTTGATCAGCTCCGCTTCTAGCATGGCAACTCCGACGTCGCCTCCTGAAACCCGGGCGACCGTCCCCACCAACCTCATGGCGCTGGTCAACTTCTAGAGGATGAATAGCCTTCTGTTTGGCGAGATGCCTCCGGCCGTGGTCGGAGCCACCATCGTCTCCTCTTTTTTTAAAATGAATGCCCGGCAGCTTGCTGCAGGATACTAGAATATTCCGTGGATCTCGGAGAGGCCCGTCTTCAGCCCGCCGAGGGTTCGACCGAGATCCTCGGTGATCCTCTTTCGAGTCCCCTCGTCAATCTCCAGCTCCGCATCCGGTGGACATAGGGGAGCGCCTCCGATCTCGTTTCTGAAGAGCTCGGCCCAGAAAGGCGGCAGGTACTCCCGGACCTCTTCTCCTTTCATGATCTGGAGGACAATCGCCCAGGCGATGGGCACGACTTTGAGGTTGTAGCCGCCGCCCCCAAGGGAAAGAAGCCTCCCCTCGGCGTGGAGGTCGGCCAGCTCCTTGATTCTTGAGACGAGCCGTCCGTAGCCTGAAAGGGTCAAGTTCATGTCCGTCAGGGGGTCGGAGTAGTGGGCGTCGGCCCCCAGCTGGGCGACCACCGCATCTGGCCTGAAGAACTCAAATAGCGGGGGGACGATCTCCTCGAAGGCCCGCTCGTAAGCTGCGTCGCCGGAGCCGGGGGGCATGGGAACGTTCACCGAGAGGCCGAGGCCCGGCCCCTCTCCCAGCTCGTCGATGAAGCCGGTGCCGGGAAATAGATACCTTCCCGATTCGTGGATCGATATCGTGAGGACGTTTGGATCCTGATAGAAGATCTCCTGGACACCGTCTCCGTGGTGGGCGTCGATGTCGACGTACAGAACTCTATCAAACCGCCTCCTCAAGATCCGGATCGCCAGCGCCGGGTCGTTGAAGACGCAAAAGCCCGAGGCCCGGTCGGCCATGGCGTGGTGCAGGCCGCCCGCGAAGTTGAAGGCGGAGCAGTCCTCCTCGACGATCCTTTTCGCGGCGTCGATGCTCCCACCGGCGACGAGACGGGAGGCGTCATAAATGCCGCCGAATACGGGATTGTCGCCGGTGCCAAGGCCGAAGGAGGGGTTCGGCCGCTCGGACCTGACCGCCTCCAGGTACTCGGGGGTGTGGACCGAGAGAAGATCCTCTTCGCTCGCTAGAGGCGGCTCGGCGACCCGGACGTCGTCCCCGTCGAGGAGGCCGTAATCCTCCATCAGCCTGTAGGTGAGGGTCAAACGGATCGGCCTCAAAGGATGGTGGGGGCCGAAGTCGTAGCCCGAGAAACGATCCGAGTAGTAGAGGTATATCATCTTTAATAGCTCAAGTTGCCGGCGACGTCCAAAAAGGTTTTGCTTTTCAGATGCATAGGAGTAACCCCGAATCCTGTCCAGCCCTCGTACTTGACTAAGACTCCTTTGCTATCTTCAGAGCCCACCGGTTGAGCTTGCCGATGTCCGACCTTGCGAGATCTGCGACCTTCAGCCTCCATGCGCCCTCGATCTGCTGACCTCTGAGCTTCAGGAGATCCGGCGTCGTGGTCGGGGTGTAGCTTTTGATGATGTTGTCGTCGGCCATGCCGGCCCTCTGGTGGAGGGGAATGGTCGTTCCCGTCGGCGATATGAGGGTCACCACAAGGTCGCCGATGAAGTTGTGAGTGATGTCGACAAAGACCTCCACGTCCCTCACCTTACCGGGGTCCTTCGTGCTGATCGTCGCCACGATCCCGCTTGGATCGTTGTCGGGTATGGTGGCCGCGGGCGCGTCTTCGAGGTTCACAAAGCCGCTTGTCTGCCCCTCGACCTCCAGCTCCCAGCGGTTCAGACGGCCCTCATCCCGAGACGCCAGGTCCTGGACGAGAAGGGTCCAGTCCCCCTGGATGAACTGACCGACAAGAGATCCAAGGCTCGGCGTCGATTTCAGGTCGAAGGTCTGCCTGATGTCGTTTGATCCGCCGCCGTTCCGATCGTGGATCACAACGAACCTTCCTGAAGGCGCGATGAGGGTCAGGCGGAGGTCGCCGATGAAGGTGTGAGAGAGGTCGACGGTGACCTTGAGCGAGGAGAGGTTGGCGGCCTCAGAGAAGGTCACCGAATCCCGAACGCCCTCGACGTCGTTGTCAGGGATGTCAAGGTTTGGGCTTGAAGCTTGCTTGAAGGCCTTCTGGCCAGCTTCTCCCCGACGCCTCAGGGCCTCGGCCACCGCCTTCGCAGCGTCGACCCGGCCGTGGCCAAACCACGGGCTCCAGGTCCCGTCCGGATTCCCGACGTCAGCGAACTCGCCGCGGTCGAAGGGCGGTATAGGCGAAACGTCCCAGCTCGTGTCGGGATCGAAAGTGGCAGACGGTGTGCGCGGATACCCTTCGAAGTCGAGGTCCTTTGAGGCGGTCTGCTTCAGGATCGATACCACCTCCAGAGCCCAGAGATCGGGGTTCGCGGAGATCACCAGGGCGGCGACGCCCGCCACCAGGGGTGCTGCGCTGGAAGTTCCGCCAAATTCTTCGGTCACCGACTCGCCGGTCGTCGTGGTGATATCGAGACCCTTTACGATCTGCCTGCGGTAAGTGTGCACGTTGTTGCTCGGGGCGGAGATGGCGACCCCGGTGCCGTAGTTGGAGTAGTGGCTCCTCTGAGCCAGGCTCGTGACGGCCGCTACGATCATAAGCCCTGGAATATCGACGAGGTCGTTTTCGAACCTTCGAGCGGTCTCAACGCCGATCCAGGCCAGAGACCCGTCGGGCCTGACCTCACATCCATCGGTACAGGGTACCTCCATCGAGGCGTTGTGGTTGACGGGACAGTTCTCATTTCCCGCCGCCCAGATGAAGACAATTCCCCGGCCTCGGCGACCGCCAGTCTTAGCCAGATCGATGATCTTGCGGGTGACGAGGGGCACAAAATCCATGGTGGGGCTGGCCCCCCAGGAGTTGGAGAGGACGTCCACCTTGTCGGCGACGAATTCGAGAGCGGTGTAGATCTTGTCGTCGCTGATCAATAGATATCCATAATCGTCGATCTCCCACTTTACGGGCAAAAGCCGGCAGCCTGGAGCCGCGCCCACTGTCAGGGCCGAGTCCGCCTCGGCAGCGATCACCCCGGCGCAGGAGGTCCCGTGGTTTTCGCTGGGAGTGTACATCTCCTTCGGGTCGGCGCTGATGTTGATGTTTTTGATCAGATTTATCCCCTTGAAATAACCCCAGCCAGCGAACTTGTCGGGAGAGTCGAAGTCCTTATGGTCGAGCTTGCATCCGTCATCGGTCACCCCGACGACGACGCTTCCACTTCCGAAATGTTCGAGGACCCGCCAGGCATCTTCGCACCGCGAGGATGACCTGGGATCGAAGCTCATGTCGCTGAATCGTGTGTGAAGATGCCACTGGCTCGAATAGTCGGGGTCTGTCGGGAGGGAGAGCTCGTAGGTGCTCATCCGCCGGTTGAGGTCGTGGTCTGCGGTCTCGACGATCGGCTCCTGCTCCATCAGCCTCACCACCAGCTTGACCGGGTTCATTCCGGTTGCATCGGTGAGCTGGAAGAGGTAGTCGCGGTCTGAGTAGGACCTGAGCCTGATGAGCCCGTACTTCCCGGCAAAGGCGTCCACCTCACCTGGAGGCAGAGCCTCTCGGAAGGTGACGAAAACCCGGTCTGTGATCAGAAACTCTTCACCGGTCTCAGCGACGCGGTAAGCGTGGTGGGTAGGGGCGAGATGTCTTGTCATGCTCATTAAGAGCTCCAGGTCTGCCGTCTTTGAGGTGACCCTGGAAGAGGCCGAGGAGACCTTTTCAGCGTCCTCGATTCCCATCTCCTTCAGCGTCTCTGGCAGCGCCCGCACCACGAACTGGTCCGGCTCTTTTTCGAGAAGGACCTTTTTTCCGGCCCGATATGTGTAAGTTTCAATATTTTCGGTCATGACGATCACCTTCGATCAAACTTCCTATTATTTTGTACCTTTTCAGGATATATCTCCTTCGATTAGTTGACTTGA
>JBFESM010000151.1:0-5107 GCA_041548445.1 Methanothrix sp.
ACTGGCCGCGGCTGGCACCGTGCTTGATCCAGCCCCGGTTGACCAGCTCCTCGGTGGGGTCCTTCTCAAACTTCGGCTCCCTCGGCGAGCTTTCCCATAAAAGCTCCCAGTGCTCGGCCTTGCCGCCGTAATCTTCGGCCGCCAGCTTCTCGTCCAGGAGGCTCACGATCCTGTCTGGGACCTGGTTTTTCAGGTCCGACTCGTCGACGTCCAAAGAGAGCCTCAAGACCCCGCCATCGTGTTTCATCTCCCGGACGTGGGGGATCTTGTGGTCGATGGACCGCTCGGACTTGACCATTATCTCGTACTTCGAGATCTCAAGGCCCCTGACCCCGACCCTGTACTTTTTGCCCAGAAGCTCCGCAAGAGGCCTTCTCAGCCTCAGGACCGCGTCGTGGGCCCTAACGTAACGGTCGCTCTCTATGACGACGAATATCTCGTCCTTCTCGAGCTTCCAGCCCAACACCCTTGCGCCCTTGCCTTCGGCAGCCCCCTTCTTCAGAATATCGGCCGCTCCGGCAAAGAACTCCTCGACGTCCTTTTCGGCATCGCCGGCATCGGCGCTGAGCCTGAAGCTCGCCTCCAAATGAAACTTCATCTCCCCACCTCTCTCTTCAGCAAATCTTCAGCGATCTTAACGTTCATGATCAGGTCGTCGGCGGTCGCAAGAAGCGTTCCCACCTTCTCGGCGGAAAACTCGACCTCAAACTTCCCGTCCCGGACCACGACATCCATCCCCGGCAGATTGTCGGGGTCGAGGGAACAGGCGACCTCCTTTGCCATCTCGCCCTGGAATTGGAGCCTTGCTTGCATCATCCCTTCCTGCCATCAGAAAGCTGCTGGCCCACCACCAGATCGACGCAGCCGATGAACTCCTCTTCGGTCCCCAGGGGGATCGAGGCGCCGCTGGCAACGCTGTGACCGCCGCCGTTTCCGCCGACCTTCTGTGCCCCCTCCTTGAGAGCGACGGATAGGTCGAGGCCGCAAAATACGAGAAGCCTGTTGCCCCGAGCCGAGATCTTGATCATGTCCTCGACTCTGTTCAAAACGATCATCGGCTTGTCGGCATAAAGGTACCGGACCAACAGGCCCGATACGACCCCCGCAGCGTCCATGTCGTCGAGAAGGACGTACCTGATCTTCTCGGTCTCCTGGAGCTTCTCCTGGGCGAGCCTTACCTCCGAGAGGGTTTGCGCCCTGTAGTCCTGGTTGATCTTCCTGCAATCTGCGAGAAACGTCGTATCCCTCATGCAGAGGGTGAGGGCGAGGCCCGTCTCCTCCATCTTGCCGCAGGAGTTGAGGATCCACATGAACTCGAAGGCGTTCTCGACGATCTCTTTCTTCAGCCTGATCGTCTCCCCGACGACCGAATCGGCAGCAAAGCTGCCCTGCATAAGGACCTTCAGGACGAGGGCCGTCGAGAGGCGCGATAGGTCTTTTCCTTTCAATTTGGGAAGGTCGCCGGAGATTCCCAGCTCCTCGAGAAAGGCCCTCGTCTTCTCAGGATCGCCGGTCGTATCCAAAAGGGGATCAAGGGCAGAATTGAGGACGGAATCGATGGGACCGTCGTCCATCTTCAGACCCGGCCTGATATCCACGATCCCGGCGTTTGCGGCCTCTTCGAGGATCGTCCGGTTCGCCCCGATCATCATCTGTCGGTCGCCCAGAGCCCCCACCAGGGCGAGACCCGCCAGGTCCACGTTATTCCCCATCTCCCGAACCACGGAATAGACCGTCCCCGAGGCGGATAGCTCGAACGCCCCGTCCACGCCCACCATGTGAGGGTTCACGTGGAAGCAGTCGAGCGTTCCCACTGGGGTGTGGTGGTCGAAGACGAAGACCTCGCCATCAATCCGCGATATCAGATGAGGCTTTCCGCTGCCCATGTCGCAGAAGACCACCGGCGGCTCGATGGAGTCGACTAGCGACGCATCGAGCCTGCTGACCAGGGTGGCCTGAAAGGGGATCGCCGCTCTCTTCAGGGCGCTGCAGATCAGGCCTGCGGAGGTTATCCCGTCGGCATCGTTGTGGGATATTACCCTGACACTCTCACACTGCAAGAGGGAGCCGGCCGCGGACTTTGCCAGCTTCTCCAGCCGTTTCATGTAATGAGCATCTCAGCGGTCTCTGGTTTGTACTGCCAGTTCTGAGGCAGCCGTCCAGTACCGCGGTAGTACTTTGCAAGACGTCTGATCTTGTTCTCGGTGAGCTGGAGCCACCTTCTGTTGTGGATGTCCTTCTTGTTGCTCGCCAGGTGCTTTCTCATGCCGATCGCCTTTCGCATGAGGTTCGTGAGATCCTCAGGGATCTCCGGCACCTCGGCATTCTCCCTAAGGTACCTGGTGAGCTTGGTTCCCAGGATCGGCTTGACGCTGGGCACCCCGTACTGGTCTCGGAGGGTAAGCCCTATCATGGTGGGTGAGATGCCGTTTCCGTAGAGCCTGGTCACGTGCTTTTCCAGCTCCTCTTTGTTCATGTCGCACCACTCGGGTGGCGTTGATCGAAAAGGCGGCCTTGATCTCGAGGACCCCTTTCTTCTGGTATGCATTCTGGCCATATCAAATCCTCATTATAATCCTAAGTTAGATAAAGGCGAAGGTAAGCATCCCAGCGTACCATGCGATAAAAAGCTTGCGGCCTTCGGGATCGATTCCCTTTCGATCCAATCCCCATAAACATTCCTGAGAGCTCCATCTCGACCCTGGATGCTGATATTCTTCTACGACATCAGGATCGACTCACAATCCTTGAGCCACCTGCCGATATCTGGATATGGAGATCTCGAAATCCGGACGCGGAAATTCCGGATGATCGCCGACGTGCTGCCCTTATATATACTTCGTCTCCATCTTGGATCATGCTCCCCCCGTTTATGGACCCTTTCTTCTACCTCTTGGGAAAGGCGGTCTTCGTCCTGGCCGCAGCCGTTCTCGCGTCCGCGTTCCTCGGCGCGGCCCTCATCGCCTACTCCTTCAAGACCGGCCACTTCTTCATGGCCAGGATCATGCTGATCTTCGTCTGTTTTCTCGAGAGCATGATAAAGAGCATCTTCAGGACCTTGCGGGCCGACGATGCCATCGTCGACGAGGTGGGGATCCTCCTGCGAAACTACATCAACGCCGAGAAGTTCGAAGCGGTTCCGATGGATGAGCGGGCGATCTTCCTGCCCCAGTGCCTCCGAAGCGTCGACTGCCCGGCCAAGCTCACCCCGGAGGGGCTGCGGTGCGTCAACTGCGGCAGGTGCAAGGTCGGACCCGCCAAGGTCTTCGCCGAAGGACTGGGGTACAGGTTCTTCGTGGCTCCAGGGTCCAGCGTCATAAAGAGGATGATCAAGAAGTACCGGCCTCGGGCGATCGTCGGCGTCGGCTGCAACATGGAGATCAAGGAGGGAGTCGACCTCTGCCACGGCCACGATATCCCGGCGATAGGCGTCCCCCTTCTGACCAACGGCTGCGTCTCCACCACCATCGAATGGGACCGCTTTTACGACGTAATATCAGACCACCAGGCCTCCGCCCCGACAGATGAGGACGAAGATCTGACGATCAGGATCTGCGAGGGCGAGCCCGGCAGAACCTGAAGAACGGAGTTTTTCTATTCTAGACGCTAAAAGCGTCCGGATCGACGAAGCCGGATCGATGAAGTCCGACACACGGGGCATCGAGCGGCTCGACCCCAAAAGCCGCCCGATTTTTTTGGGATAAGATTCCTTTCCGCCAGCGGGATCTAGGTCCCCGTCCTCTCCTCCAGAGCCCTTATGACCTCGCCGAGCCGGTCGATCTCCTCGCCGTAGCCCGACCAGTTCCCGACCCGGAGCTCTTCCTGGGCGGACCTGTACAAAGTTCCCGCCTCGCCGATCAGCTCCGCCGTGCTCAGGTCCACCCTCTCCCCGGCGGCGGCCGCCCTGGGGGCCGCCTCGGGCGCGAACTCGAATACCATCGCCAGGGCCTCCTCGAGAGTCTCCTCCATCGCCACCTTGCCGTCGTAGGCGACGATCACCCGTTTCAGCTCGGGAAGCTCGCTGTTCTCAGCCCTCAGGTACAGGGGCTCAACGTAAAGGAGGCTCTTCTCGATCGGTATGACGAGGAGGTTGCCCCTGATGACGCTGCTTCCCTTCTGGCTCCAGAGGGTCAGCTGCTCGGAGATATCGGTATCCTGATCGATCCTCGCCTCGATCTGCATCGGCCCATAGATCAACTGGTCTTTGGGGAACTTGAAGACGACGAGGTCGCCGTAGTCGGGCTGGTCGGACTTGGCGCACATCCAGGCGATCATGTTGTTTTTGGACCTTGGCGTGAATGGCTGGATCAGCATGAACTCCTCGCCCTTATCGGTTCCGGGGGTCTTCATGATGACGTAGTAGGGCTCGACGGTCTGTCTATTTCCCTCGTATACCTCCGTCGGGATGTCCCATGCGTCCTCCCGGTTGTAGAAGACCTGGGGGTCATTCATGTGGTAGTTTCTGTAGATCCCGGCCTGGACCTTGAATAAGTCGACGGGGTACCTGAGGTGTGCCTGGAGCTCTTCAGGCATCGAGTCGAGGGGGAGGAAGAGGTCCGGGAAGATCGACTCGTAGGCCCGGACGAGCGGCTCCTCCTCGACGACGTAGTACCGGACGGTTCCGTTGTAGGCGTCGATCACGACCTTGACCGAGTTTCTGATGTAGTTGAACCCTCCCGAGGGCTCGGAGTATGGGTAGCGGTCGGTGAGGGTGTAGGCGTCCACGATCCAGTAGAGCCCGCCATCTGCAAAGACGATGTAGGGGTCCTGGTCGTAGGCGAGGAAGGGTGCCAGGGTGTTGGCTCGCTCGATGACGTTTCTATAGATCATCACCCTGCTGTCGGCCGTCACGTCGTCGCTGAGAAGGATCTTGAGGCTTGCGAGCCTGTATGTCATAAGAAGCCTCATCAGGGGATCTAGCTCGATGCCCCCCGTGCCGTTGTAGGTGGCGTAGACGTTCTCGTCTCCCAGGGGGTAGTCGAACTCCTCAAGGCCCGTATTCACGACGACGTAGTCCTTCCGCCCCTCTCCATAGTAGATCTCAGGCCGTACCATCTCCCCCAAGGCCGAGTCTGGTGGGAGGTTCTTGACGTAGAACTCGGGAAGC
>JBFESM010000152.1:0-5107 GCA_041548445.1 Methanothrix sp.
CGTGCGAGGTGCATACTGCATTACGGCTGCAAATGTGCAGTTTGTGGTGTCGTTCTTTCAGACGTGTATGGAGGGATTGCCCAAGGATTCATACATGTTCACCACCTGAGACAACTGTCTGAAATCAACGCCAAATATCAAGTAGATCCCATCAGGGACATTCGGCCGGTCTGTCCGACGTGCCATGCAATCATTCAATTGAAAAAACCACCGTATTCTGTCGAAGAAGTACAGGAGCTAATCAAAAATCAACCCGCTTGGCAAGGTGAATAAATGATTGTCATTCGAGAAGAAAAACCCGAAGACATCGAGGCGATCAGGAGGATCAACGAAGAGGCCTTCGGCCAGCCGGCAGAGGCCGACATCGTCGATCGGCTCCGGGAGAGTTGCAGGAACATCCTCTCTCTTGTGGCGATCCAGGGAGAAGAGGTGGTGGGCCACATCTTCTTCAGCCCGGCGACGATCGGAGGAGAGGGGGCGGCCCTGGAGGTTGCGGGCATGGGCCTTGCGCCGATGGCGGTGCTGCCTCGATGCCAGGGGCAGGGGATCGGATCGCTCTTGATCCACAACGGGATAAAGATGCTGAGGGAGAGGGGCTGCCCCTTCATCATCGTCCTCGGCTACCCCGAATACTACCCCCGCTTCGGCTTTGAGAGGGCGTCCCGCTACGGAATCCACAGCCAGTGGTCGGAGGTCCCCGACGAGGCCTTCATGATCCTGATCCTCAACAAGACGGCGATGGTCGGAGCCTCGGGCATCGCACGGTATCGAAAAGAGTTCGACGATGCGATGTGAAAGTATGAAGATGGCGCTGAAGCGCACGAACTGTTGCCTATTGCCCGCAAGCCTCAGCGCCGAGTTTGGGTAGAGGGTGATAAGGATCGAGCAGATAAAAAGTAAAACAAGTTCTATTTCATCTCATGTTCTTATCTAGTGTTCTTCTTTCTGAGATGCATTGCTCCCCATATCAGGCCTATAATAACTGTAGCCGTGAAAGCCAGAGCGCTCAATAATATGCGATCGTTTATGTATAAAATGTAGCTTATTATTAAGCCCGCTATGCCAAACAAAATCGTATTTTCATCGCGATTCATCTTTATCTGACCTCAAAAGTCTCGATCACTCTTTGCCGTGCTGGAATAGATGGGATAGATAGGGTGGATGGGATAGATGCGATAAATGGAATAGACGGAATAGATTCAGATCCCTCAAGTTACCGCTTCTGGACATCCTCCCTGGTCCTTCGCCGCGACTTGAGGGAGAGATCGCGTCCTGCCGCCGTTGAGAGCCTCCTCCATTCCACCAAGTGATGAACCTGTTCGATGATCCTGTCCAGGTGCTGTGCTTGCATTTCGGGCGTCAGCTTGCCAGAATCTAGCTCTTCCAGGAACTCGGCGAGCTTGTTTCTGATGCCGGCTGCTTCGGCGTCGTCCTTGTACCTCAAACAGATCTTGTCCAGCTCTTGGAAGGTGCCGGTCAGAGACTCTTTGAGGATGCTCTGTGCCTCAGCAGGTCCGGTCTTTGCCACCTCCAGTGCCTCTTTTGCACTCTTCAAAAGCGTCTCAACGTCCTGAAAGATATATCCGCTCGCCTCGACCATTATATTGACCTCTCCGAAATATCGATCACTCTAAATCCACCCAATGTACCGCATCGAAAGGTAGACGATGAAGATCCCCCCGATGAAGAGCGAGATCGTAGCGCACATGGACGCAATCCACATGATGAAGTAGATCTTGACTCGAATGTCCTTCTTATTCAACATCCGCTCCAGATAATAATCCCGATGCAAAGATCACACCTCCTTTATCCTTCAGGACGTGGATATCAGGAATGCGTACTGAGTGGCCGAGGGTAGCTCTCTTCTCAGCCTGCGCACATCAGGCCTGAATATCACCATCTCGTCGACGGTCTTTCGCTCCTCCCCGAGGATCACCTGCGCGATGTCGCAGTATACCCGCCCCCTTATCCTGGCGGCAGAACGGCCGTAATCAGGAGCCATTTCGATCAAAAGGGGGAGCCTGAGCCTTTCGGCCTCCTTCCCCCATTTCGACCCCGTGATCTTCTCAATCACCTCGAGCTCCTCCTTCCTGATCCTGTAGCTGGATCCATCCCGACAGACGACTCTTGGTTTCTCCTCCCTCATCAGCTCCCCGAGGGTCTTTCGCTCAGCTGGAAGGTGATCGTTCAGCGATCTCATCAGCCTTGCGAAGACCCTCGATTCAGAGTCCATCTCACTTCCTTCTGTGCGGGATTATGGGGATGAGCATCATGACGCCTATCAGCTCATCTCTCCTGATGGATCCATCCACCCCCGCCACAAATAGCGCATGATCCGCCGACCGGTCGAGCTCGACCGGCATCGCTATCTCCTCGCCGATGCTCACCACCTGGCCGATACCGTGCCGGCCGTAAGGGCTTATCAGCAGGATTGTGTTTCGGGGTATCTCCACTTTTTTTATCTTCACCGGCTTTGCATCGCCCGATCTGAACTCCTCGTCCTCCTCGGCGATCAGATAGTCGACCCGACAAGTCTCTCCGAGGACGAAGTCGAAAGGCACCCTCTTCCGCTCGTCGATCTCCTCGATTATCTTCTTCACCCTGTGGGTAATGACAGGCATCTTTTCACCTCAGGCCGCCTCTGCCCCTTCTTCTCCAGCCTCGATCGCAGCTTTTATCTTCTTGAGACGGGTGAAGTTCTCCCTCTCCATCTCGGCAAGCCGCATCCTGATGTGAATCGCAGTCGCTTTGAGGCGTGGTATAACGATGTACTCGAGCGCGTTCACCCTCCGTTTCGTCTTGATCACCTCGCTTGCGAGGCTTTCTACGCTCTGCTGCACTTCGGCTAGTTTTATCACCTCTTGGATCGCTTCCTCAAAGTTTTTGGCGGCGTCGTCCACCTTGGAAGAGGTATCTGCAAAACCATACCCCCTCTCGATCATGCTCCTCTTGACGTCTTCAGTCGCGATCATCGGAACTTTTACGCCCATGATGTTCATCGCGTCCACGTCGATCTTGATCTCTTGACCTGTGACCTGGGAGATCTGCCAGACGGCGTCTGAACCCATCACCGCTTGGGCCATGAGCAGATCCTTGAAAGCCTCCGCAAGTTTCTCGTTTGTGCTGTCACTCGAGTCATGTACCCTCTGAACCACATCCAGAAACTCGGAGACCAGAGCGTCCCGCTTCTCTTTCAGGAGTTTATGTCCCTTCTCGGCGAGGACTATTCTTCGCCCCAGTTTCAAGAGCTCCATTCTGGTGGGACTTATCCCCTCGATGATCTCTGCCATATGTTTGGCACCCCCTCACGAGAGGCTAGGCGGTTCTGTAGTTTGGGTGATACTTTTTGATGTATTTCTCATCGATTCTCTTGAGTTCACCTTCAGGCAGATCTGCCAATAGGTCCCATCCAAGATCGAGGGTCTGCTCGATTGTTCGGTCCTCGTCACTCCCTTGAGTCACGTACTCCTTCTCGAAACGATCTGCAAACTTGAGATACAGCTGGTCTCGTGTTGAGAGAGCTTCCTCTCCAACGACCGCCACGAGATCTCGCATATCACGCCCCTCTGCATACCCGGCATAGAGCTGGTTTGATACGCCGGAGTGATCCTCCCGCGTCCTCTCGGGACCGATCCCCTCGTTCATCAGCCTTGAAAGGCTCGGCAGAATGTCCACCGGGGGATAGATCCCTCTCCTGTGCATCTCTCGGCTCAACACGAACTGGCCTTCAGTGATGTAGCCGGTAAGATCAGGTATCGGATGGGTGATGTCATCATCCGGCATGCTAAGTATCGGAACCTGCGTGATCGAGCCTTTGGAGCCTCTTACCCTGCCAGCACGCTCGTAGTGGGTCGCAAGATCTGTATACATGTAGCCGGGGTAGCCTCTCCTCCCAGGAACCTCTTCTCTTGCAGCCGATATCTCCCGCAGCGCCTCGCAGTAGTTCGTCATATCGGTCAGCACCACCAGGATATGCATATCGCAGGTGTAGGCGAGGTACTCGGCCGCGGTGAGCGCCATCCTCGGGGTGATGATCCTCTCGATGGCGGGGTCGTCTGCGAGGTTGATGAAGGCTACAATCCTCTCGAGCGCACCCGTTCTCTCGAAATCCCTCATGAAGAAGCTCGCCTCTTCGTGGGTGATCCCCATCGCAGCGAAGACCACAGAGAAGGGCTCCTCAGTGCCGCGAACTTTTGCCTGTCGCGCGATCTGTGCCGCAAGATCGTTATGCGGCAATCCCGCTCCAGACATGATGGGTAGCTTCTGGCCACGTACCAGAGTGTTGTTCCCATCGATCGTCGAGACACCCGTCTGGATGAACTCGTTGGGAAAAGCCCTCGCAGTGGGGTTGATTGAAGCGCCTGCTATGTCGAGATACTCCTCGGCGATGATTTCAGGACCTCCATCTATGGGTCTTCCGAGGCCATCGAAGATCCTGCCCATCATATCCACCGATACCGGCATCCTCATAATGTCGCCTGTGAACCGGACCTTCGTCGTGCGAGTATCAATCCCGCTGGTCCCCTCGAAGACCTGAACCACTGCTACGCCCTTTCGAGACTCCAGCACCTGACCCCGCTTGGTACTGCTATCGGGTAACACTACGTCCACTATCTCACCATAGGCCACGCCCTCAACGCCTTCGACCACCATGAGAGGGCCTGCCACCTTGGTGACGGTCGTATATTCACGAGTTGTGGTTTTTGCCATCTGATTTACCCCTCCAGTGCAGAGAACTGGTTCTCGATCGCCTTGAGCATCGCATCGTACCGATCTGGAAATTCCGCATTGGGCACGTACTTCATTCTGGAGATATCATCTTTCACCTGGACCGTCTCGATCTTCGCGATAGACGCTCCAGCATCCATCGCCTTCAACGCCCTGTCATAGAAGGCGAGGATCGTCCTTGCCATCATCAACTGCTTCTCCTTGGAGCAGTAGGAGTCTATCTCGTGGTAGGCGTTCTGCTGGAGGTAATCCTCCCTAACCATCCTGGAGACCTCTAGCACCAGCCGCTCTCTCTCCGGCAACGCGTCCGCACCTACCAGCTGCACGATCTCCTGGAGCTCCGCCTCCTTTTGGAGCAGCACCATCATCGCAGTCCGAA
>JBFESM010000153.1:0-5097 GCA_041548445.1 Methanothrix sp.
CAAATACTCAGAAGACGCCTTATGTTGATGGAATTTCTAATTCGGAAGCTGCATTAATGGAGCCGAATTCCAGGTTAAACCGCTCTTATGAGGATATTGCATCCGGCAATCCAACAACTATATATACGAATATCCTCCACCAAAAGATCGGACTTCAGATGCACGCTCAGATGGCTGAACCATCGGATATCAATCTATATTGATGCGTCCTCTCTGAAGGGCCACGAGAAGGAGAAAGTGGCCGAATCCACGGTGTGAGAAAAAGTGGGGTAAACATCGAGAGTGGGAGTTGGTATATATTTCGAATTTAATTAAGATTAGGCATCTCACGACCCTAGTTGTGGGAATCATTCTGGCTGCCGGCCTCGTCGGCGCCGTCTCGGCAACAGAGTACTCCGTCGGGTCCGGACCTGACGACTGGTGGACCGTCTATCCCGACCAGCATCCGAACGCTGGCTCCGAGGTCGACCATCCCCAGTGGATTCTGGACGAACTGGAAGAAAAGCCCGTCCTGATCCTGGACCACAGCACTGGAAAGTGCAAAGCCTGCATCGATCAGGAGTCCTACGTGGACGCCGTCCTGGAGGACTACGGTGATGACGTAACGTACGAGAACCTGATATCAGGCGGCAGCGACACGAGGGCCGATGAACTATTCGACATATACGATCCCAACGGAGGCAAGCCCTACATCCCTCTGACGGTCATTCTGACTTTAGTAGAAGATTCTGACGGGAACGTCGTAGTCGGGTGGCACAGCATGGAGGATCCCGCAGGCGGGGAGGAGATGGTCAGATCCTATGTCGAGGACGCCATCGACTATCACGAGGAGAACGTCGGGGACTGGGACGCGTGATCGGAGATGAAATCTGATCACAAAAATTTTTTCGCTATTGGTATTGTAACACTCATCATCGCTCTGGTCGCTTTATTTTCTTATAATTCAACGTTGGGATCGAATCAAGAACTGATCCCTGCACCGGACTTCAGGGCAGCTGACCTGAACGGCACAAACTTCTCCCTGAGCGATTTTGAGGGAGAGGTGGTGGTCCTTCACATAACGAATATAGAAAGCCCGCTATGCGTCGAGTGTGAGAAGACCCTTGAGGCGCAGATCGGCCAGCTTCAACAGCTGGTTGAGAATAAGCCAGACGTCAATCTAATAACCCTGAACTTGAGGAAGAACCCCTTCTCCAAAGACGGCAAGACCCTCTGCGAGAGCTGGTGGAACGCCGACGTTGGCTGGATCTGGGCCGAGGATTTCGAGCCTTACAGGATCGCCAGCAAGTACGTCGACTACACCAACTTCGAAGGGGGCTTCTCAAACCCCACGATACTCCTGATCGATCGACAGGGGATGGTGGCGGGCGTCTACCATGTCTACCAGCTGGGCAAAGGAGAGATCGACGGGATCCAGGAGGCTTCGACGCTCCAAACCAAGGTCGAGTCTCTGGAGCGGGGCGAATGGGCCGGGATGGAGGGAAGCGCATCCATCCAGAAGATATCGTTCCTTGGGATGTTCGCTCTCGGGATAATCACGTCCTTCTCGCCATGCTCTCTTGCCCTCCTCATAGCCATGTTCTCCTACATCATGACATCTCGAAGAAAGAAGGTTCTGGCCGACGACCAGGATTATGGCTCCTCATCGAAAGAGGGGCTTTTGATCGGGGTCGCCTTCACTCTCGGTATGGCTCTCGTCTTCTTCGTCGTGGGTCTCTTCATATCCAACATGGGAGTATTCGTGCGCGACTCGCGGTTTTTCGACCTCGCAGCCGGCCTTCTCCTGGTGGTTCTGGTGATTAACGTCTTCAAGCCCGTGGGCGAGATCATCGAGCCGATCAAGTCCCGACTTCCTCCAAGAGGTGAAGACGATTTTAGAGATAAGAAGAGCTTCATGGAGAAGGTAGTCAACATCTCCATCGGCCTATTCAAGTATTCGACCTTCATCGGGGCCTTCACTCTGGGAGTCTTCTTCGCCCTCGGCTGGGCTCCATGTGCAATCTCCCTGGTATTTCCGGCCCTGATCTGGCTGATGTCTCAGGATGTGTCAGTCCTGACAGGAGGGCTGATGCTCTTCGTCTTCGGGGTGGGTCACGGCGTTCCCATAATCCCGATATCCACCTTCAGCAGGTCCTTCGGGGGAAAGGTGGGCGAGGAGTATTTGGCCTTCGGAAAGTGGGTGGTCAGGTTCTTCGGGGTGATGATAATAGTCACCGGGCTGGTCTTTGCGGCCCGATACTTTGGTTACAAACTATGGTAGGTGGTGAGAATGCCGGGAAAGCCTGAAGAGATCAAGATGGTGAGCAACGCCATGGCCAACGCGCCGCGGAGGAAGATGATGAGCCTCCTGGCCGATGGCGATAGGACGGCGGGAGAGATCGGAGAGGCGGTCGGAAAGTCGATGCTAGACTACCATCTCAAGATTTTAGAACAGGCGAGTCTTATCGAGATGACCAACGGGAAGGTCAAACTTAGCGAGTTCGGCAAGAACTTCATGGAGGAAAAGGCTGAGAAGGCGCCCGAGAAGGCTCTAGACCTCTCCCAAGCAAAGCCGGTGGAGATCGCAGAGGTTAGGCAGCTAATCCCCTGCATAGCCGACTCGACGAAGTTTCGGATCATTGCCAACATGTCTCCGCCCCTGGCCGGTGCCCTCAAGGCTCTTGAACCCCTATTCCCGCGAGGCAGGTACTCGGGAAAGATCGGTGCCCTGATGATCCAGCGTGGAGACGTTCTGATCACCGTCTACGGATCGGGAAAGGTCACCATGACGATGATCAGAGACGAGGCTGAGGCGATGAGCATCCTCGAAGACTTGAGGAGCACGATCAACGAGGCGATAGCAAAGGGCGTAGCTCCGGCACCGCGGGAGAAGGTCAGGGTCGAACCGATGGAGATCCGCAAGTACCTGCCTCAGACGAACTGCGGTGAATGCGGCGAACAGAGCTGCTACTCCTTCGCCATCAGGCTCATGGGTGGGGAGGTCTCCCTCGACCTGTGCACGCCTCTCAAAGATGAAAGGTACAGGCAGAACCGAGAACATCTCCAGGTCTTGGCCGAGTACATCTGAACCGGAGGCGCCTTTGAAGACGCTGACCATCATCCTCACCGACGGCCCCTACATCTCCGAGTATGCCCAGATCGCCTATAGAATCGCTGACGCCGCCCTCAAACGGTACGAGGTAAACATATTCCTCTACCTGGACGCGGTCCACATCCCCAAAAGAGGGCAGAACCCCGCGTTCTTTGCGGGCGAGGGCGAGCTATTCGCCGATCTCGCAGAAAGGGGGGCGGTGATAAGAGCATGCTCACGATGTGCCGCCGCCAGGGGCTATTCGGCAAACGAAGACGGATACTGTGAGGATTATCATGACGGCACGAAGATCTCCAGCCTCTACGATCTTCCCGAGATGCTCTCCAAAAGCGACAAGGTGATCTGCCTTTGCCGATGAGATCCGTCTTCTACTTGCTGGATTCCGCCCCTTACGGGAGCGAGAAGGCTTTCGGCGTCCTGAACGCCGCGGCCGCGAGCCTCGGCAAGATGAGGGTGACCCTGGGGCTCTGCCGTGACGGTGCTTACCTGGCCCTGGCAAATCAGGACTCCAAGGGCCTCGGTCTTCCCAACCTCGCCGACATACTCTACGCCTACGGCGAGATGAGGGTTATGGCCCACGAGCCCTCGGTGGTGGAGAGAGGGCTATTTGAGCTGGAGCTGATCGAGACGGTGGAGCTGGCCGACGAGGAGGACTTCCTGGAGGCGATCGAAGATTCAGACTGCCTGATCCTGCTTTAAAGGTGAACGAGGATATGGGTTTGAGATCGACGGACGTATTTCTCCTGACAAAACCGCCCCAAAGCGAAAGGTCCGAGCTCTGCCTGAAGCTTCTGGCCCGATCAGTGAAGTCGAGGCTCTACCTGGCAGGGGACGGTGTCTATCACCTGCTGAACCAAGCGTGGGACCTTCCTCCATCCTGTGAGGTGCGCGCCTGCAAAGAGGACGTGGCCGCTCGGGGCGTCGTGTTGAGGAGGAAGGCGGAGGTTCTGGAGGACTTTTACGAGAGGCTCGTCGAGGACGTCATGGAGAGGGATGGCAATTTATTTGCCTTTTAAGAGGCCTTGCATAAAGAGGTTGATTTTATGATCATCGTGACCATAGAACGGGACGGCTGCATAAGCTGCGGCCAGTGCTGGGCGAGCTGTCCGGAGTTCTTCGAGGAAGATCCGGAGGACGGCCGGAGCGCTGTGGCTGAGAGGTACAGGATCGCGGGAAAGCTGAACGAGGGCTCAGCACCTGATCAATTTGAGGATTGCCTAAAGCAAGCGGAAGATGAATGTCCTGCAGAGGTGATCCGGGCGAGCCCTCCTCAGCCGAGCTTCGACTGATGGGGTGGGCGATACGATTTCAGATGATGGTGTTTTGGAAGAGGGGAAGAAGGGGAAGAGAGAGGACGAGGGAGAAGGGAAAAGGGAGAAGAAGAAAGTTCTCTTCCTCTGCACCCACAACTCGGCACGATCTCAGATGGCCGAGGGGCTTTTGAGGAGGATGTACGGGGACCGGTACGAGGCGTACAGCGCCGGGGTTGAGGCGACGGTCGTCGACCCTCGTGCCGTCTCGGTGATGAGGGAGGTGGGGATCGAGATCTCCGGCCAGCGTTCCAAGAGCGTGGAGGAGTTCAAAGATATGACCTTCGACCTCGCCGTCACCGTCTGCGACAGGGCGAGACAGGCCTGCCTCATCTGCAGCACCGATCTTGACCTTCCGACGACGGCCCCCAAGGCAAGAGAGGTCATCCATAGGAGCTTCGAAGATCCCGCCGCTGCCTCGGGGCCGGTGGACGAGCAGCTAGAGGCCTTCCGGCGGGCCAGGAACGAGATAAAAGGGTGGATCGTCCAGACCTTCGGATGATGAGGGCCGGGTTGAGGCTGCTCGGCTCACTTTAATCGTTTCTTCATGTTATAGCCTTATGATATTGGTGTCAAAGTACTTCGACGGTACCAACTTCGAGGGAGATGTTTATTCATCCCTATCACAGAATATCAACCATTTGAAGAAGAAGTATCCGCTTAACTTTACAGATAAAATTGGTGCGGGGGATGGGA
>JBFESM010000154.1:0-5055 GCA_041548445.1 Methanothrix sp.
CATTACAGATACTATGAGAATTCTCCCATCTCGCCGCATACCATGGTGATTAACGGACCGAAAGAGGTCTCTAAACGAAGCCATAGGTCACTGCCTTGGCATAGGAGACGAGGGCCTCGGATTTCCTGCCAAGAGCTTCGAGGGCAACGCCTTTGTTATTCCAGGCGTTGGCATACTCGGGATAGAGCCTGATGGCTTCGTCAAAAGCCCGAATCGCTTCGTCGTACTTGCCTAGTCCATCGAGAGCAACGCCTTTGTTATTCCAGGCCGCAGCAAGCTCGGGATAGAGCCTGATGGCTTCGTCAAAAACCCGGATCGCTTCGTCGTACTTGCCTTGGTTATTTAGAGCAACGCCTTTGTTCAACCAGGCATCGGCATGCTCGGGATTAAGCCGGATGGCATTGTCGAAAGCCAATATCGCAGCGGCGTGATTGCCTTGGTTATTGAGAGCAACGCCTTTGTTATACGAGGCATCGGGATGCTTGGGATCGAGCCGGATTGCTTCATCGTAAGCCTGGATCGCTTCGTAGTACTTGCCTTGGTTATTGAGAGCAACGCCTTTGTTATACCAGGCGTTAGCAGATTCAGGATTTCGCCGGATGGCCTCGTCAAAAGCCCGAATCGCTTCGTCGTACTTGCCCTGTTTATAGAGAGCAACGCCGTTGTCATTCCAGATGTCGGCAAGCCCGGGATCGTGTCGGCCTGACCTACATTTTTGACCTCCCAAAATCCGATCTAATAGACCCACGAATTTGTCCTCCCATATTACAATCTCGTTTCTTAATGGAAAATATTGCGGTAGGCAAACCACACTCTTTTGCGGGGTTGCTTTTGCTTTTCCTCCCCAAACAATCCAAATGTATCAGAGACCCATGCACTCTGCAGCCCTCGAAAGCCATCGCCTCATTGTGCCCAACCAAATTTCATTAAATATTTTATCCTATCTATCGATGGCCGTCTCAGAAGAGGCCGAAGAGCTTTCCTAGGAAGAAGATGTAGAATATCAACAGCATCCACCCTTCCCAGTGGGTGATCTCCTTATCCCAGATTACGACGAAGTAGAGGAGGGTGGCGACGATCATCATCGGCATGACGAAGCTGGTTATCGTCTCCGGGATGACGAGGGTCCCAAAGAGGGCCGAAATCCCCATGATGCCGAGTGCGTTGAAGATGTTAGACCCCAGGACGTTTCCTATGGCGAGCTCTGGCTTGTTCATGGCGGCGGCCCTGACGCTCACCATCAGCTCTGGAAGGGAAGTCCCCAGGGCGATGGCGCTGGCGGCTATGATCTCGGTCCCGAGGTTCACCATCTCAGAGAGCCTGACCACAGAGACGATGGTGTAGTTGGCTCCCAGGTAGAGGAAGAAGACGCCCAGAATCAGCTTCAGGTAGACCAACAAATCGAGTCTCATCTTCCTCGGGGGGACGATCCCCTCCTCCTCCTCCAGGAACCTCGCCCTCACCTCGTCTGTCACCCTCTCTGCTCCGATGGCGTAGACCAGATAGACGAGGAGGCAGGCGAGGCAGAGGAGGGCCTCGGGGAGGCTGTAGACGCCGTCCCAGACCATCAGAGAGAGGAGGACCGCCGAGCCTACGAAGAGGGGCAGATCGACGTTGGCGAGCTCGTAGCCGGCAAACATCTTCTTTCCCACGATGGAGGAGATGCCCAGGATGAGGAAGACGTTCGTCACGTTCGAGCCCATGACGTTCCCCACCACGATCTCCGGAGAGCCTTTCAGCACCGCCAAGATCGAGGAGACCAGCTCCGGCGCGGAGGTCCCGACGGATATGATGGTGACCCCGATGATGAAGGGTGATACACCGAAGCCGATGCCGATCCTCTCGGCGGAGTCGGTGAAGATATCTGAGGCCTTCACCAGGACCGCGAGGCTTACGAGGAAGACCAGAGGCCAAAAGAGGAGGGAAAGCATCGTTCCCCCATGGAGAGAGCCATTTAAAACGTTTTTCTCGGATTGGAGGGGAAGGCGAGGTCTATCGGCCATTGACCCTCGAACTGAAGTCATCGGGAAAAGGGTCCGTTTTGGGGTATGGATAAGTGGCTAAAAGACGAGGTCTTCCAGAAGGATCTTGAGGCCTATCCCGATCAGAATAAGCCCGCCGACGATCTCGATTCTGTTCTCGAAGAAGCCTACGAAGCGGTTACCGATGTAAACCCCGAGAAACGAGAGGACAAACGTGACGACGCCGATGACCGCCACGGGGATTATGATGGAGATGTCGAGGAAGGCGAAGGTGACACCGACGGCCAGGGCGTCGATGCTGGTGGCGATGGCCAGGAACGTGAGTACCCGAAGGTCCAGAAGGTTTGCCACCCGCTCGCCCGGCTCGGTCGTCACCGACTCGTGGATCATCCTTCCGCCAATCAGCGCCAGAAGGCCGAAGGCTACCCAGTGGTCGTACCCGGTGATAAGGTCGCTGAACTCGGACCCACCAAACCAGCCGATAATGGGCATGAAGGCCTGGAAGGTGCCGAAGAAGAAGGCGGCAGTGAAAGCGCTCTTGAGCCTGTCGTGGGTGACCGTCACGCCGCTGGTCACCGATACCGCAAAGGCGTCCATGGCAAGGCCGAGGGCTATCAGAAGGATGGATATGCCGTCCATGAGGATTTCCGGATAGCAAGAATCGTCGGCAGCCTATAACCTTTGTCATCGAAATTCGGGATTCCGGAGGCGGCTCCCGTCTCTACCCATCTCTAAATAGAAATTTTATATCCTCAGAAGACCACCCTTCTCACAACATGGAAAAACGTCCTTCCTGGTATGTCAGATTTCGAAGCCCTCGTAGCTCTTCAGCCGGTGGTTGATATCCGCCTTCAGGTAGATCGAGGTCGTCTTCAGGTCGGTGTAGTCTAGCTGAGCCTTGAGGTCGTTGAGAGGAATTCCGAGATCGAGGGTCCAGACCGCGTGAAAGTGCCTCAGGGTGCGAGGGGCGACGCTTGAGCTGCACACCTGGTGCAAGAGGCGCCCAGGCGGCGCTGGCCTCGGTCGCGCCCCATCTCCGTCGCCGACTCCCTCGGCACTGCCCTCTTCCTTCAGGCCCTGTGGCTTCTGTGGCGGTCGCACGCAGACCTCGCCGGGGCTCCAGATCGGAACGGACCACAGGCTGGTGAGCACTGGCGTCCGCGAGCAGATCTGCCACCCGATGTACGCCGCCAGTCTGCTGTGGGCGATGGCTCAGCTTCTCCTCCTCCAGAACTGGATCGCTGGTCCCGCCTTCCTGGTGGCGTTCATCCCTCTTTACATCGCCCGGATCTCGCGTGAGGAGGAGATGATGCTGGGCGAATTCGGCGAGGTGTATTGGAGTACGTGGAGAGGATGGTGCGTGTCCTGTCGTGGATACAGAGATAGAGCGTTCCATCGCACGATTACCGTTCCTGGGGCATAAAAGTCTATTATGAAATGAATATGATATTATCATTCAAATGAATAATGGACAGGAAACTCTTTGGAAACTCAAACATTACAGATATTGTGCGAATCTGTCCCTCTCGTCTCATACCGGTGAGCTTTATGGGCCAAAGTCCCTCTTCAAAGCGGGCGGGATAAATTTAAGTGTCTGTGGTAGTTTTTTATGATGGGGGGCTTGATGTAACAAAGGCAAAGTCCACTGTTTTCGAACGATACAAGTCACTATCTCAAAGCAATTGTTCTCTAATGATAGCGGTTTTACAGAATTGCTGCATCTGGAATCCTTAACTTCTTCCGCTAATAACTGAATCTGATAGATAATTTATTATAGGATGTGTGCAAAAATAGACGCCATGCATAAAATACAGTACAGACTTACAGGGTTGATATTCATATCGATTTTATCCACACTTTTATGTGGTTGCCTCGATTTTTTTGAAAAGGACCCTAATTATTACGTAAACGAAGGCAATAATCTTTCTATTGAGGGCAGATATGATGAAGCGATTGAAGCATACGAAAAAGCTATAAAAATCAATCCAGAATATTCTGAGGCTTGGAATCTTAAAGGTGAAGCTCTTAGTAAATCTGGCAACCCTAGAGAGGCGATTAAATGTTTTGATGTAGCCCTCGCAATAGATCCAGAATATGCAGAAGCCTGGAACAATAAGGGACTAAGATCTCGGGATCTGGGTTATATTGATGAAGCAGTTAATTGCTTTGATAATGCTACTGATTTTAATCCATCTTATGCGGAAGCCTGGTACAACAAGGGTGAAACGTTTTCGGCACAAGGTAGTGCCTTAAGTTCATACAGATACGATGAGGTCGTAACTTATTACAGCAAGGCTCAAGAGAGCTATGATAAAGCCATCGGCTTAAATAGCTCTTATACAGACGCGATCGATTCGTTAAATGATGTACTTGACTTGATCGAAGAGCTCAAAAAGATTAAAAAAGAACAGGAAGAAAAACAAAGACGTGACGAAGAGGAGCGAAGCAGGTTAATCAAAAGATGTGGCCCTTGCCCTCCTGGGTGGAATGGACCAAATGCGAACTGCGAGTGTTGGAAGTGGGTTTACCGTTAAATAGGCGATATCTAGCATCTGGTGCGGGGTAACTCACCCCCGCACGAGATATAAGCTACAGCTAACCCAACCAGACCTTTAGACCAGGGGAGTGCGCTGCGCAGAGTGAGTCGAATCCCACTCAAACCGCAAATGGATGGATTAGGCCATTTGTGAAGGGCACACGAACGAGCCCGTTGGAACATACTGCTATGCAGGTCATTTCCCCCTCCATGGTCCCTCCATCCAGCATCTGACCCTCGGATGAATACTTCACCAACTTGTGGTCGTTTGAAGGCTTCCCGTTCATGTCACAACTTATGCAGTTTATAAACTTTAACCCTAATAGGTATTCTCTTCAATATCAACCATTTCATAGGGTCGAATCTCTCGTACCACTTCTGCAGGTGGTTTATGTCTGCCTTCAAATAGATCGATATTTCGATCGGTGTGGCCGATCTGAGCCTTGATACTTTGTCTCGATTTCGATCTCCTTATGATAGAGCCCCGCCGTATTCTACTACCGCGGTTCAACCCCACCATCTCCTTTTACCACCCGA
>JBFESM010000155.1:0-5052 GCA_041548445.1 Methanothrix sp.
CGGTGATAATGATGAAGGAGAGTACAGTGAAGGTGCTGGACGATAAAGACCTCGAGTTCGCGGAGACGCTCCGAAGCCTTGGTGTACAGCGAAACGTGGCCATCCTGATAACGTACCTGGCCAACGTGGACGAGGCATCCTCGCGAGATATCGAGATGGGCTCCAACCTCAGACAGCCTGAGGTGAGCATAGCAATGCGCGCTCTGCGCGAGAATGATTGGGTGAGCGAGAAGGAGGTCAGAAGAGGCGGCAAAGGCCGGCCCATGAAGGTCTACTCGCTTCTGACCCCCATCGACGAGATAATAAAGCATTTCGAAGAGGAGAAGCAGCAAGAATCCGCCCAGACGATGGAGAGCATACAGAAGCTTAAAGAGCTGATATCGAGCTGAAACATTTGGGGCCACGGGGGCGTTTCGAGGATTTATCTCGCGGGCTCGGACGCCGCCTCTTTTTTGGGGGCTGCCTCGCAGACCACCTCGACGTCAATCTTGGAGGCGATCCCCCTTCCCATGGATACGCAACATCCGCCGACCTCGATCACCACTGGTCCTCCGAAGGGCTGGCAGGCGATCTTGCGAACCCTCTGCCCTTTTCTTATTCCCATCGATTCCAACCTCTTCGCCCAGCCGAAGCTCTCAGCGAAGGATTTTATCTCCAGGACCAGGTTGCAGGGCGCTTTCGTCAGCGAAATCAATTCGACACCTCTAATTTCCCCATGGTTAGAACGATCCGGCGTCTATAAATCTGGCGGTATCTCTCGGCTGAAAGCGGGGAAAAAAAGCGGCGGGGTCGAGCCCCTTCCCGGCCTTAAGACCCGAAAGCTCAAATTCTGACGTGAATCCCCCTCTCGGCGAGATACCTTTTCACCTCGTCGACCCCCCACTCGTTGTAGTGGAATATGCTGGCGGCGAGGGCGGCCGAGGCTCCGGTCTTCGAGAAGACCTCGAATATGTGCTCGGCGTTGCCGCACCCACCCGAGGCGATCACCGGTATCCTCACCCGATTGCAGACGGCGTCGGTGAGGGGCAGGTCGAATCCGTCGTAGGTCCCGTCCCGATCCATGCTGGTGAGGAGGATCTCGCCGGCCCCGAGCTCTTCGGCCGCAATCGCCCATCCGATGGCGTCGACGCCAGTAAACTCCCTTCCGCCGTAGAAGGAGCACTCAAACCAGGATTCGCCCTGGTCCGTTGGGACAGAGATCCTATCCTCGCCCGGTGCGTCCCTTCGCTTCGCATCTATGGCGACGACGCACGCCTGGCTTCCGTACTCCTCGGCGATCTCGGTGATGATCTCGGGCCGTTTCAGGGCCGTCGTGTTCACGGTGACCTTGTCGGCCCCGGCCTTGAAGACGCCCCTCACGTCGTCGACGCTTTTGATCCCGCCGCCGACGGCCAGAGGCACGAAGACGTTCTTGGCGGTGGTCCTGATGACGTTGAACATCGTATCCCGCCTCTCGGAGGAGGCGGTGATGTCCAGAAATACGATCTCGTCTGCGCCCTCCTCGTAGTACCGGGTGGCCAGCTCCCAGGGAACTCCGGCGTACCTGATCTGCTTGAACTCGATCCCCTTTACGACCCTTCCCCGGGGAACCCCGAGGTCGCAGTCGAGGCAGGGTATTATCCTTCTGGCTAACATCGGGTCAACCTCACGAAGTTCTCAAGGATACGGAGCCCCTTCTCTCCCGACTTTTCGGGGTGGAACTGGACCGCAAAAAGGTTATCCATCGATACCGCCGCCGCAAGTTCGAGGCCGTAATCGGTGGTGGCAACCAGGACAGATTTGTCTTCTGGAACGCAGTGGTAAGAGTGGACGAAGTAGAAGAAGTCCTCTTCGCCGATCCCCTCCAGGATCTCGCCCTCCTTTTTTATGGAGAGGGTGTTCCATCCCATCTGGGGAACGAGGACCGAGTTTGGTAGGCGGACCACCTCTCCCTTTATCCATCCAAGCCCCTCCTCGGGGCTCTCCTCGCTCCTATCGAAGAGGACCTGCATCCCGACGCATATCCCAAGCATCGGCGTTCCCTCCTCCAGGGCTTGCGAGAGAGCGCCCTCGAACCGAGATAGTCGTCTCATGCACCTTCCAAATGAGCCGACACCTGGAACGACAACGCCCTCGAATCCTGCCAGATCTTCCGGCTCGGTTATAAGCTCAGGTCGAGCCTTGATCCGCTCCAGGGCGTTGTATATGCTGAAGAGGTTTCCCACCCCGTAATCGACTACTGCAATCGTCAAATCTCATTCACCTGATAGCGCTAATTCGGATCTTCGAGCTCGCCGGAATTCCATGGCAGCCACGCACATATATACCTTTTCGAAAGATTTATTCAAATAAATAAATTCTAATAAATTCAGATGAGACGGTGAGGGTGCTTCTTCACCCTTTCACGGGCACTTCCTGCTCCTTCCCAGCACCATCTGCCGGGTGGCCCTCTCCGCCTCTATACTGCGCCGGCAGATCGGACAGACCCGGATCCATTCCAGGCCCTCAGAGTCCTTCTGCGAATCGGCAGGAAGAACTGATTCGATCCTCCGGAGCATCGGCTCCGTGGCGTAGCGCGATCCGCAGATCTTGCAGGCCACCAGATCAAAGGAAATATCCGGCTCCGGCACGGATTCATCGAAGGGCACCAGGGTCAGAGCCTTGGCAGGGCAGAACTCCACACAAAGATCGCACTCCTCCTTGCACCTCTTCCAGTGAATGCTTCTTTGCTTTGCAGTCTCTGTAAGGACGATATTTTGACTGGGACAGACGTTGGAGCAGGACCGACAGCCGAGACAGAGGCTGGCCTCAACTTTGATCATCTTCTCCCTCCCTGGGCAGCAGTCCGAGCCGCTCGGGCCCGCGCCCGGCGAGACGCCAGCTCATAATCGGTGGATAGAGCATTGGCCGGACAGGTGGTGACGCAGGCGGGCTCGGCACGGCCCTCGCAGAGATCGCACTTGTGAGCTATCTTGTCCGTCCAGACCACTCCGAAGGGGCAGGCAAGGCTGCACAAGCCGCATCCGGTGCACTTTTCTACATCAAAGGCCGTGCGATCTCCCTCTTTGTAGAGAGCCCCGCTAAAGCAGGCAATAGTGCAAGAAGCCTCCTCACAGTGATGGCAGAATATGGGAACTGAGGCGAAATCTCCCACGAAATGGACGTTGATGTGTCCGCTGCCGCCGTGAACACGCTGGCAGGCTACCTCGCAGGAGCGGCAGCCGATGCATCTAGCGACGTCGACGTAAACGGGCATTTAATCCCTCCGAGAAATCTTGCAGGCCGAGACCTTGAACTCTGGAATCCTCGCCTCAGGGTCCGTGACCTTTGTGGTGAGGATATTTGTTCCGGGGAAATGGAAGGGCATGAATACGACTCCTTTTTTCACTCTATCCGTGAGGCGGGCATAAGCCTCGGTCTGTCCCCTCGGCGTGGTTATGGTGACCTCATCGCCATCGGCCACCTTGAGCCGCGTGGCGTCGGCGGTGTTGATCTCCACATAGATATCAGGCTCGCGGCCGATGAGGGACGGGCTTCTCCTGGTCATGGACCCGGCGTTGTGGTGCACAGCCACGCGCCCGGTGGTCAGGATGAAGGGATAATCCCAGCTAGCATCCTCTGCCGCCGGCCTATAGGGGACAGGCACAATCGAGGCGCGCCCCTCGGCAAGGTTGAAGCCGGAAGAGTGAAGTATGGGCGTTCCCGGATGATCGGGAGTTGGGCAGGGCCAAATGAGTCCGGCTCTGCCGAGCCTCTCACGGGTTATGCCACCGTACTGCGGAACGGTCCGGTTGATCTCCACCAAAACTGAAGCAGCATCAGAATAGTCGAAATCCAGCCCCAAAGACCGGGCGACCTTGCATATTATCTCCAGGTCGCAGAGTGCCGCTCCAGGCGGCTCAAGGGCTTGGCTGCTCCACTGGACGCGCCTTTCCGTGTTGGTGAAGCTTCCTTCCTTCTCCGCCCAGACCGCCGCCGGCAAAACGAGATCTGCTGCTTGCGCCGTAGCGGTCATGAAGATATCCTGCACCACCAGAAAATCCAGATTCTCCAGAGCTTCACGAACATGCCTGCTGCAGGGATCGGAGTTGGCCGGATCTTCGCCCACAATGTACATTGCCTTGATATCACCTGCGGCTGCAGCATCTATCATCTCCGTGGCCGTGAGGCCCGGGCCCATTGGCAGGCTCTCGGCACCCCAGGCAGAAGAAAAGTACTCGATCGTCTCGGGATCGTCCGCCTTTTTGTAGCCGGGATAAAACTCGGCCAGTGCTCCCATATCGCAGGCACCCTGCACATTGTTCTGGCCGCGGAGAGGCATGACCCCCGTGCCCGGCCGTCCCAGATGCCCACAGATGAGAGCCAGATTGGAGACGGCCTGCACATTGTCTGTGCCCGTGCTGTGCTGGGTGATCCCCATGGAATAGAGAATAGAAGATGCTGGGGATATGGCATAAGCGCGCGCAGCCCGCACAATGTCGCCTGCGGCAACCCCAGTGATCTCTGCTGCCTTTTCCGGTGAATAATCTTTGACCGACTCTCTAAGCTCCTCAAAGCCCCGTGTCCTCTGGGCGATGTAATCTTTGTCCATCAGGCCTTCTTTGATTATCACGTGGGCCATGCCGTTTAGGAGAGCCACATCCGTTCCGGGCGCAAGCTGCAGGAAGACGTCCGCCATCCAGGAGGTGTGAGTCATCCGCGGATCGGCCACGATCACCACTGCCCCGGCATCCTTTGCCCTGTGAATCCAGCGGGAGAGGACGGGATGATTTTCCGCCAGGTTCGATCCTATGATGAATATGCACTTGGAGCTCGCGATATCCGGTATGGGATTTGTCATTCCCGCTGCGCCCAGGGCCCGATTCAATCCAACCACCGAGGGAGCATGACAGAGCCGGGCGCAGTTGTCGACGTGGGGCGAGCCGAGAAGGCGGGCCAGCTTCTCGATCAGGTAATTTTCCTCGTTGCTGCATTTGGAAGAAGAAAGAAGGGCGATGCTGTCTGGACCGTGCTTTTTGATGGCATCGCCCAGGCCTCTTGCCACAAGGTCGATCGCCTCATCCCAGGATATCC
>JBFESM010000156.1:0-5026 GCA_041548445.1 Methanothrix sp.
CTACGTAAGCGGCGACCTCGATAATTATTCTGTGAACGACTCCAAGGGCGGCTCTAGAAAGCCCATGATCGACATTGACGAGGAGTACGCGGGAGAATATTCCCTCCAGCGAAGCATTCTGATACAGGGCGTTCCCCATTACGATCGGCCCCATATGACGGTTACCAAGGAGGGTGAACTATTCTATAATCCGGATGGAACCTTCGCCGTCTACACCATCACTGTGGAGAACGATGGTAGTCAGAGTTTAGGAGGATTGAATCAGTCCGAAATCAGCGTAAGGGACATATTCCCGCCGGATTCGAGCTTCGTCAACGCGTCATTGAGACCCGAAAAGCTCACTCAAAATTACGTAGTTTGGAACCTGACCCACCTTAACATCGGCGACAGGGTCGAGATAACTCTGTTGCTGAACGTGACCAAATTCCGCGGTGACGAGCTGATAAACCAGGTTGAGGCGATAAATGAGATCGATGGAGATACGATTATCGCAAACAACGTGTCGGCCATAGAGATCAACTGGCTGAAGTGCTGCCCGTCAGATCCGGTCTACGTGACCAAGAACGCCAAGTTGGACGCGAACGCCTCGAACGTCGTTTGGTACCGTCTTGACATCCAGAATACCGCCAAGGTTCCAAGGATCGCGAAAGTGACCGATACTCTCCCCGATGGGATGGTCTTCCTCGACTCATCGGTCCCCTTCTCCACCTACGAGAACGATATCGTGACCTGGAACCTGATCAACCTCGATCCTTTCGAGACGAAGACGATCGAGTACCAGGTCGAGGCTCTCAGGGGCGGAAGGTTCGTGAACAGGGCCGTGATCGAGATCTACTCGGTTTCAGGAGCGGCTCCAAAGGGGCGATACGCCTCCGCCGTAATTGACGTCCCCGGGTTCGAGGGCGAGTGCCCAGCTCCTGGATGGCAGCCCCCAGACTGGGATTTCGAGTATATCGAGTATCCGGCGGGACTGACGTGTAAGGAGATAACGAGCATGGCGCCTGAATAGGGCGCCACAGCGAGGTCGAAGAGTAAGAATCAGCGTCTTGATCTCTTGCTCCCTCTGGAGCCCGCCCAACTGGGAGTTCGAGTCCCCGGACCATACGGCAGGGCTGGGCTGCGATCAGCTGATATGCGAAGAAAAGTAGCGAACTGGCGCTTTGATCATGCGCCAGCACCCTTATTTTTTGAACTTATCCGGGCAAGCGCCCAAGGACCCTTCATATCGGCTCGGGCTTGTCGAGAAGGCCCGTCTTCTCCAAAATCGCGCCGGATCTCGCGTGAGGCTTTCTTGAGACCGAATCCGAGGACTTTTCAAGCTCCCTCGCTTCGTCGGCGAGCCTTGCTGCAGCCCGCATCACCTCGTGACCCGCGGCCGCCGTGAGGGCGATCCTTTCCAGCTCCTTTAGCCTGAAACAGGCCGCAGCGTCGATTCCAGCCACGGTCTGGGCCATGTGGAGCGCGCCGATGGCTTTGGCCCGTGCGTAGGGATTCAGGAAGTTCATCCGTTCCGTACATTTTTCAGGGGTCGCGAGGATGTGGGGCAGCTTCGGTTCACCGGCGAGGATGCCGGTCATCGCCTTGTCCAGCTCCTCCTGGACAAGCCTGACAGACCCACAGATGCTCAAAACCTTGAGGGCGTCGGAGTTGAATAGCGCCATCTCCGCGGGGTCGAGGAACTCGCGCTTGGCACCGATGAGGGGGTCGAAGGGGAGGATTATGTAACCGAACCCCTCGGCCTCCAGAACCTCTCGGGCCTCCTTTTTGGAGGGGCCGTCGGATATGACTATTGTCGGAAGGTCCTTGTAAAGCTCTCTTGCCGCCGTGGGGCCCGGGGTGGCGGCGTTCGGTCCGACCATCACCACAAGCTCTGGTCCCCAGCTCTTCAGCTCTGCTGACATCTCGGCCTCCTTCTTTGTCATCTTGGCTCCGAAGCATAGGGATCTGGCCTCGATGTCAGTTCTCTCGGCGATCTCGTCCAGCGCGAGGTCTGCGACCAGCGATGATGCGACGTTGCCGAGCTTGATAAAACCGATCTTGAACATTGCAATAACCCGCCCATGGCATGCGACCGGATCATAAAAGAGTTCCGATCTCTCGATCAGCATCGATCTTGCCCCTTCAGTTTCGATCTCTTGGATCCGATTCTTCTTAGTTGGTCTCTCTGGAAGTTCTGGCCTCAACGCACGGTATTTTGGCAATAACTTCTTTATATACCGCTCTCGTTTTGAGAAAAGATACCTTGAGAGCTTGGATGATTCGTCACTTGGGCGAGAACAGGTGGCTGGTCCTGGACACCCTAGCCATCGCCACGGGCCTTGCGGGGGGGCTTGGGGCCGTCGTCTTCAGGAGGCTGGCCGAGGCGGTCCACCAACTCTTCTTCGGCCCGGTCCTCGCTGCCCTTCCCGGTGGCGACGAGAGGCTGGCGCTACTACCGGTCCTGGGGGGGCTTCTGATCGGCCTTACGATCCTGAAGATCGCGCCCGAGGCGAGGGGCGAGGGGATCCCGGGCCTTATGGAGTCTCTTCACAAAAAGGGCGGCAGGATCCGGGCGAGGG
This sequence comes from Methanothrix sp., assembly GCA_041548445.1. Classification (GTDB taxonomy): domain Archaea; phylum Halobacteriota; class Methanosarcinia; order Methanotrichales; family Methanotrichaceae; genus Methanocrinis. The sequence goes on from JBFESM010000156.1 coordinate 2,559, forward strand.
CGGGGCCTGCCCTCCTCCTCGCATCAATCGTCACCATCGGGAGCGGCGGGTCCGCCGGCAGGGACTCGCCCATCGCCCAGATCGGCGCTTCCTTCGGATCTTTTGTGGGCCAGAGGCTGAGGCTGACGGTGGCCGACGTTCAGATCCTCGCCATCTGTGGCTTTGTTGCGGGCCTAGCCGGGACCTTCAACGCGCCTCTTGGAAGCGCCATCTTCGGAATGGAGGTGGTCATGAGGCGGTTTCGGATGGTGGATGCCGTCCCCATCCTCCTCTCGGCGGTGATCGGCGCGGCGACGGCTTCCTCCTTCCTCGGCCAGAACCCCGCCTTCACCCCACCAAAGACCGATCTTGTCCTGGCGGAGCTTTGGCTCTGCTTCATCTTGGGGCTGGCATTCGGGGCCTTCAGCCTCCTTTGGGTCGGCCTTTTCAGCGGTGCCGAGAGGCTATTCGAATGGCTCCCCCTGAGAGACAGCTTGAAGCCGGCGTTGGGCGGGTTTATCGCAGGGGCGGCGGGCCTCTATTTCCTGGACTACGGAGTCATGGGGGTCGGGTACGACGGAGTGGACCGCGTCTTGAACCTCGTCTCCGGCCCAACCGGACCGGACGAGAGCACCGTCCTCCTCTTCCTTGCTGCCCTGGCGGTGGCCAAGGCTCTCGCCACAGCCTCGACCCTCGGCTCCGGCGGGAGCGGGGGCAACCTCGCTCCCACTCTCTACATCGGTGCCGTTGTCGGAGCTGCCCTGGGCCTCATCTTCGGCGACCTTTTGCCCGTGGCGGAAGGTCACGCTCCGACCTACGCCCTTCTGGGGGCGGGAGCCCTCTTCGCGGGATCTGCGGGCGCCCCCCTCACCTGTGTGGTGATGATATCGGAGATGACCGCCGACTACGCCCTCCTCCCGTCCCTCATGATCTCCTGCGCCACCAGCTACGGCATCGCCCAGATCGGCCTCAAGGGGTCGACGATCTACACCCTGAACCTTTTGAGGAGGGGGGTCTCCCTGGAGACGGGAGAGGCGGTTTTGGAGCAGGTCCTCGTCAAAGATGCCATGGTCCACGAGGTGGTGGCGGTCACCCCGGAGATGACGATCAGAGAGGCGAGGGACAAAATAGTCGAGCAGAACATCAGGGGTTTTCCCGTCGTCGAAGATGGCGAGCTTTTGGGGATCGTCACCTTCGACGATCTGCGGAAAGTTCCCGAGGAGATGCAGGACGATATCAGAGTCGAGGAAGTGGCCGTGAAAGAGGTGATCGTGGCCTATCCCGACGAGAACATGAAACAGGTGATGGACCGGCTATACCAGAACAACGTCGGGCGGCTTCCTGTGGTGGAGAGGAAGAATCCGAAAAAGCTCCTCGGGATCGTCACCAGGACCGACGCCATAAGCGCCTACGAGACGGCGGCGGAAAAGGTGGGGAAATGATCCTGGAGATAGAGGTCGGATCGGCTCGATATCTTCATCTTTCTTCTATCCTCACCCTCTCACCGTCGGCGTCGACCGTCACGAAGGTCCCGTCTTCCAGATCGAGCAGCTCGGCAGCAACCCCGTCCACCAGGGGGATTCCGCTGATGATGGCGCCCACCGCCACGATCGGCTCCGACCTGATGTTGATCATCGCCGCCGGGGCGACGCCCCTCTTCTTGAGCTGGTAGATGACGTAAGATCCGACGGTGGAGCCCTTTCCGCCGGGAAATATCAGAACCTTGCCCCCAATGTACTTGCCGCAGAGTTGATGTTTCGGGTCGACGACCTTTCCGGTATCCGGGTCGACGGTTCCAAGGAAGGATATCGATTCTTTTGATACGAGAGCTGGACCCGAGGCAGAGCCGCTCGATATCTTGTGGCAGGAGATCTCCATAATCAGTTCCTCCTGGTGGCGGCTTTGACGCACTCCTCGGTGCTTCCATAGGCCGCCTTTATCTTGCAGAGGCCCGGGACGTAGGCGAGGGCCTTTCCAGAGTTCACCATCATCTTTCTATGGCGGTCGCTGGCGGGCGATACCACCATGCATGTGTCGCAAAAGACCTTCGCTCCCGAGCCCTCGATCTTCTCAACGAGTTTTGGGCACCTTTCAGCAATCCCTCGGGCGGTGCAGATCCAGAACTCTCTCTCTACCTTTTTACCCTCCAGAAGTCGTGCGATCTCTTCCAGCTCTTTTGGCGAAGAGTGGGGGCATCCCACGGCCACGATGTCCACTCTATCGTCGGGGGCGTTTTCTTCGCGGACCGCTTGAATGTCTTTCGCGCTCACTGTGATCACTTCAGCTCCCTTCTGGGCCGAGGGCGCGTCCTCGTCGAAATAATAGAGGGCCACCGAACCGCTGGCGGCCATGGCGGCGCCGAGGGCTTTCAGCTCATCGACCTTAGGCCTTCTTCGAAAAGAGAACCTTGGAACTCCTTCGCCCACCTCTCTTCCCACGATGTAGCCCAGAACGCCGTAGTCGGAAGCCTCCAGGTCGGTATCGACTGA
>JBFESM010000157.1:0-4977 GCA_041548445.1 Methanothrix sp.
TCCAGGACCATCGCCCTTTCGGGGTCGAGATAACCCGACTTCAACGCCATGCAGATCTCGCAGCTGTCGAGGTCCTCAGTCCAGGGACGAAATCCGAGCTTTTTTAGGGCTTGGGTGGCCATGCCGCTCCCGCAGCATATCTCCAGCACCTCGCCTCCGGCGTGTAGAAGCGGTCGCAGAAAATTTTCCAGGCTCTCGATCCTCTCCGGGACGAAAAGGGGCGGGCTTGCCACAGGACAGCTCTCGCAGAACAGCTCGTCCTTCAGGGAGACGGCCAACCACTCCACCAGCCCCTCCATGAACTTCCTCTCCTCAACCCTGACGACCTTCGAGCTCGAGCTTCGGGGAAGGACGTCGAGGGCATTGGAGCCTGAGTAGCGGTCCGTCAAGAGCAGCCAGAGCTCTGCGGGCTCCGTCAACTTCAAGGCAACTCCCAAACGGGCGCTTCCGTTTTCTCTTTCGTCCTCATCTTCGCCCGTATCCTTCCTTATCTCTATCGACTCCTCGACATCCGGCCCCGACTCCAGGATCTGTGAGGTCACTGGGAGGGCGATCAGGTCGGCCAGGGACTCTTCGGCCAAAAAGACCTCCTCCTCATCGTCGATCTTCAGTATATCATGAAGCAGCACGATTAATCACTTCCGAGCCCGGCAGATATCAAGGTTTCTTTTGGGGAAACGGCTATATTGTCTTCTGTCGACTCTGGTACGGTTTGAAGCTGAAAGATATTCCAGGGGTTGGGGTCAAGCTGAACGAAAAGCTTGCAGCCCACTACGGAGATGAGGACTCTGCCCTTGAGGCGATACTGGCTGGGGACGTGGCAGGCCTTCTGCGGATGAGGGGGATGAGCTCGCGCCAGGCGACGGCCCTCGTCCAGCGGGCCCGTGGTGCGAAGCGCGGCGTCTCTCCCTCCGACTTTCTGGCCACTGAGGAAGCGGTCCGTATCTACGAATCTTTGATGGAGCGCCTGGCAAGGTCAGCCCATACCGACTACGCGAAGCAGAAGCTTTCCACCTTCTTTCCCTCCTCCTGCCGGGAGATGATCGAGGAGAACAGGAGATTTGCGGAGTCCGCCATGAGTTCAGCTTCAGATCTTGTCGATTCTGACCTTGCCCTTCACCTATCTAAAATAAAGCCGCTTCGAAAGGGCGCAGGCCTCCGGGTGAGGAACCGGGCAGTTGCCGTCGACTCGGCATCAACCCTTCGGGCTTTGAAAGAGAGGGGAATCGACAGAATTGTAGACGTCCACCTCGTCGAGAGCTTGAGGGAGCTTAGGGACCTCGCCCAGGGGTACGATCGCGTCACCCTTCTCGGCGGAACTCTCGACAGCCTTGCCCTCTCCGAGATCGAGGAGGCGGAGAGCGACGAGGACTGGTACCTAGTCCCGGAGCGGGTCCTTCATCGTTACCAGGAGAACCAGGATCTTCTCGAGGCGATCCTCGAAGCAGCAAAAATCCTGGAGACCTTTGGAGTCGCCTCCTTCGAGGGGCTAGAAGAGCTGGTTTTTGGGCTTTCAAAGCTCAAGGCTGACGACGACCCCGAACTCCTGCGCCTGGATCGGCTCATCGCGGAGATTGAAGGTCGGGTGGAGGAGGCGGTGGCCTGGGCCAACGCCGAATTAAAAAAGAGGATTGAAAGCTGTTCTGTAACCCTCGCCGGGGACGACCTCCTCTTCGCCCTGGGCAGTAGCGGGGACCTTCGGGATGTCTTCAAATCTCGGATGGGCGAGACCTTCACGGACGTCTTGAAGGCGGCGAGAGATCGTGCCTCTTCTGATCTGGAGCTTGTGGGGGCTGAGAGGGCGAGCCTTGAAGAGATCGTCTCCTCGGAGGTCCGCTACCCTCTGGAGGAAGACCGTGAGGCAATGGTCCGTTTTATCCAGGAGCTGCGAAAGAAGGCGGAGGCGAAAAGGCTGAAGTCCCGACGGGATCTTGCCAGAGATCTTGCCGGAAAGTGGAACCTCGTCGAGACCTTCCACGGAGCCCTCTTGGAGTTTGACGTGGGATTTTCCCTCGGGTGCTTCGCCCTCCAGATGGGCCTGATCATGCCCAGGTTTGTGGAGGACCCATGCATCGGTTTTTCGAAAGGAAGAAACCTCTTTCTGGATGACCCGGAGCCTGTCAGCTACTCGGTGGGTCCGACGGATCTAGTCGAGCCCTCGGAGAGGACGGCGATCCTCAGCGGCGTCAACTCCGGAGGCAAGACGACTCTCATCGAGCTTGTGGCCATGGTCGTGATCCTGGCCCAGATGGGGCTTCCGGTTCCAGCGACCACCTGTCGCCTCTCCGTCTTCCAGTGCCTCTATTACTTCGGCAAAAGTAGGGGCACCCTGGGCGCCGGGGCCTTCGAGACTACGATCCGAAAGTTCTCCGTCCTCGCGGGCAGGGAGAAAAAGCTCGTTTTGGCAGACGAGCTTGAGGCGATAACTGAGCCTGGCGCCTCGGCCAAGATCATAGCCTCCCTTCTGGACGAGCTTTCTAGGGGAGGCTCAGTCGCCATCTTCGTGAGCCATCTCGCGGAGGATGTGGCGAGGTTTGCCGAGACCAAGGTCAGGATCGACGGGATCGAGGCTCGAGGTCTCGACGAAAACGACCAGCTGATCGTCGATCGAAACCCTCTCTACAACCGTCTGGCCAAAAGCACTCCGGAGCTGATAATCGACAGGCTCGCTCGAACCACCGAGGGAGATGAACGGGAGTTCTATTCCAGGCTCCTTTCGAAATTCCGGTGAATTTTTATACTAGCTGGATAATTTATATTTCATGGATGTCTCTTACCATCTGGAGATCTGGCAGATCGTGGCCATATGCCTCTTGATGCTGCCGCTCTTCTTCATCGCCAACTACGTCATCGTAAAGCGGGTGGTCCAGGAGAGGAAGTTCCGGGAGGATAGGCTCGAGAGGTTCATCGCCGCTGGCGTTGCCAGGGACATGAGTCCCGAAAACAGGTCCAAAAAGAGGCCGCGAAAGAGGTTCTGAATCGGGTCGAGGGCTTGGGCCCAGACGACTAAACCTGCCATGCTGCCCCTCCTCAAAATGAAAAAGCCGTTGAAGTAAATTCAGGGCGGGTTGCAGGTACTGCAGGGGACGTACCCTTTGGCCCTCGCCTCCTCGGGGCTTGAAAACCAAACCTGGCTTCCCAGGGGTATGTTCTTTGCCCATCTGCAATCCGGGTAGTGGTAAGTGTTCGAATAGGCCCACCCTACGTAAAACCGTTTGACCTGGACCGTCTCAGTTCCCTGATCCGCGTCCTCTTCTTGGTAGGGAATCTTTGGAGCACCGGGATCTCCCCACCAGCTGCATGAGCCGGACTCGTTTTCGAACTCTCTAACCTTGGAGTACCCCGAATCTTCCAGAAGCCGGTTGAAGTCCGGGGAGGCTATGGGAAGACGGTTCACCACAAGTCTGCCAAAGGGCCCGGTCCCCTCAAGGGTGCGGTTTTCTATCTCGAGCCATACCACCTTGTTCAAGAGGACCGAGATCGGTGGAATATCCCCTTTCGAGCTGGCCATTGGGAATGGTATCTTTTGGCTCCCTCCGCCTTTTGGAATTTCAAGCTCGGGGTCTAGGTCCGTTCCAGGCTCGACTTTTGGATCGATCGAGTCTTCCAAAAATTCCGAATCTTCAGAGACGTTTGTCCCTAAAGCGAAGCCCTCCATCGGAGCGTCAACGATCGCATCGGCACCAGAATCTGGATACACCGCCCCCCCGGTCGAGATGATGGCCGCCAGCATCATCAGCGCGAAGACTAGCCCATATCGCGTTCTTTTCACCGCCGACCATATTGGTTTCAACTCCTGCGCCCGCAGAAGCCTGTCGGGTTCAGTGCCCGGCATAGTCATGCACCCCCCTCAGCGACGGTCCTGGCCAGGAAGAAGAGGAACCAGGCCAGAAGGCCGAGGAATATGACGAAAAGCGCCCTCCTCGCCAGATCACCCCTCAAAGGTCGCACACCCCACTTCAATGCCGTCAGCCCTTAGCTCCATGATACCATCTTGTCCTTGATGGTACTTAGCTCTTTTTTGGATTTTCGAACTTCCGTCTGCGTGGAGTTTTCTTCCACCTTAGTTGAAACGTACTAGAAAACTCAAGCCGTAAATCTGCAGGGTCGATATTTTCCGCGATCTGGGGCCCTCGCCCAAGCCCAAAACCACTAAGGCGAAATTATCTTCATATCGCTTCTTTTGTAAATCGAGGCTCTCTAAAGGATTGGCCTCAACATTCAGAATAAGGCATCGTACTATGCTGCCGCACGGCATTCGTCTTACAGATGATGTTATAAAAAACGTAGATGCTGAAGAGGCACAGAGCAAAAAGTCCGCATCGCTCTTAACCTCTTCATGTAAGATCGCTATTTACACTTCAACCGGAGGCGCTTCCACTACTGGAGGCTCTTCCATCGGAGTTTCATCCGCTGGAGTTTCATCCGCTGAAGGCATCAGGACCGCGTCTATGACTTGAATGACACCGTTGCTACACTTAACATCTTCCTGGACTATCTTGGCGCCGTTCACCATCAGGCCTTCCTCCGTCACGGTGATCGTGAAGTCTCCACCAAGGGTGACGACGGTTGGCATGTTGGCCAGGTCTGTGGCCATGTATTCGCTAAGGGCGACGTGATAGTTCAGGATCTTGGTCAGAGCCTCGGTGTCGTTCATGTCGAGGTCCGCCACCATTGCAAAGGCATCATCCGTGGGCGCGAAGACTGTGAAGGGTCCATCGCCGCTCAGGATCTCTGCAAGATCTGCGGCTTCAACTGCCATGACCAGGATGTTGAGATTGCCAGCATCAGTTGCGGTCTCAACGATGTTCATAAGAACGGGCTCTTCAACTGGTGCAGCCTCTTCCACAGGAGCTACGACCTCTTCAGCTGGTGCAGCCTCTTCCACAGGAGCTACGACCTCTTCAGCCGGTGCAGCCTCTTCCACAGGAGCTACGACCTCTTCAGCCGGTGCAGCCTCTTCCACAGGAGCTACGA
>JBFESM010000158.1:0-4924 GCA_041548445.1 Methanothrix sp.
GGTCCTCGCCCAGAGCCTTAAGAGCCCTCCGGATCTTCTCTCCCTCCATCATCTCGCTGAGGCGGTTGAGCTGGCCGATGACATCGTAGATATTCGCCTCGGCCCTCTCCCTGCCCGACAACGACCCGGAGGGGCCCCTCCCATAAATGTACCGTGAGTAGACGGCGCTATACCGGAGGGCAGAGGTGAGGTCCGCCCTCGGCTTCAGCCGCCCTTTTGGCATCCCTCCAGGGTCTCGTCGAGCCAGTCGAAGATTCGCTGATTGGAGAGCCGCCGAGCCCCCATTTGGACGTGCTCCCCCGCGCCTTCATCGATGGTGAAGAGCATGTACTCCTTGGGGCTTTCGAGAGCATCGTAGAGCTGCTTGGCCCTTCCCTTCATCATCCAATCGTCCTCAGAATCCACTACCAGAACGGGGCAGCTGATCTGCTCGACGCAGTCTTTGAGGGTGTACTCCTGGCTTTTGATCAGAAACTCGTGGGGGGTGTCAACGCCGAAGGAGTACATGCCGTGCTCTATGCTCCACCTCAGGTTGGTATCGTTCTTCATCGCCTCCCGGGTCCCAGCATCAAAATCGTCCGGATAGTTGACGAGGGCGTACAACTCATCGGGGCTGAAGTCTCTTGTGTAGTTCAGCTCGTAGACCCCGCCGTTCGCCACACAGGCTGTGATCCGATCTTCGTAGGCCGCTGCCCTCGGAGCCATGTACCCGCCCATGCTTATGCCCATGATCGCTATGCAATCTGGATTGACATCCGCTCTGGTCAGGACGTAGTCCACCATGGGCGTCACCACATATTCCCAGTCAGGCCGGAAGTGCAGCCCCTGCTCCCTGAGCACCCCGCCCTGGCCTGGCCCTTCGAAGATCAGACAGTTGTATCCCCTCTCCACCGCCGCCTGCCCCTGGCTGAAGTAGAGCTCCTCTGCCGTGCCGTCAAAGCCGGTCTGGAGGATCAACGTCTTCTGGGGCTCGTCAGAAGAGTCGGGCTTCAGGAAGTATCCGGGAAGGGTCGTATTCTCGTAAGGAATCTCCACCACCTCCACCGGGCGCGGCACGAGATCGATGCCCTTTCGGAAGCTTTCGCGGCTCTTTCCCCAGCTCTGAAGGATGCGGGGGTCATTGGGATCTCCGTGCAAGAAGAACTCCGCCGCCCGGTAATATCCCGAGGCCCGCAGGTACGCTTCCCGAGCGCTGACGTTGTGCCCCTTCTCCAAGGATGTGTCGGCGATTTGGCGAACGCGCTCGGCGGTGGCAAACCACTCCCGATACCAGCTCTCAAAGTCCCCGGGCGTGATGCGAGACGCCGTGATCAGACACTCGTTGATGTCCGAGCCACCATAGGAGGCTACGCTCAGCTGCCTGAGAATTTGAAACTGAAATTCCTCGTCCTGGAAGATGGGATAGACCACAGTCCTGGAGCAGAAGACGGTCTCGTTCGTCTTCAGAGTTTCGAGCTTGTCAGCTTCCGTCGCGCCATCGTCCAGTCCTGAGCTCGAGTCCCCCGTCGCCGAGACCGAGCTGAGGTGAGCAGCAAGAAGCAATATGCTCATCACAAACGCCATCATAACTCGTTTCATTTTTTGCCTCGCAATCTATTCTTTTGATGGATATTCGTTGTTGAAAGTAATTACCAACTTTCTAAAAAATTATATTCAACTTCATTCCATCGCAGCGATTAATTCGAGCCAGACCTCTGCCCCTTTGCCTCCTCCGCCCCAGAGGCCTTAATTCTCTTGCCAAAAAAACGAGATCTCCCCGCCAGAGCCGAAAGCTCAGTCCGTCGGGCAGAGGATGCAGATAACCTTGCAGAGGTCCTCGTCCAGAGCCTTCAAGGCTTTCCTCAGCTTCTCGTCCTTCATCATATCGCTGAGATAGTTGAGGCGGCCGACGACGTCCTCTATGGCCGACTCGGCCTCCTCTCGCCCCTGCCGGACCGTGGAATAATATATCTCGCTGTGGTTTCTGTCGACCTCGATCCCGAAGAAGTCGTAATCGTGAAGCCCCTTGAACTCCAGGATGATCGGCTTGTAGATCGAGCGCTGCCTGGGGATGTAAAAGTCCTCCAGCATCTTTCGCAGAAGCCTGTTTTCGACGTAGCCGATGTCGTTTCTCAGGTACCCCTTCCCGTGAATGTACCGAGAGTAGAAGACGTTGTACCTGATGGTGGAGGTGAGGTTGGTTCTGATCTTCATCCTGAAATCCCACTCTTCACCGAACTCCTCCAGCCCCTCGCTGAGGATATGTCTCGCCTCTATGATCAGGTCGTTGAAGAATTGGATGATCACCAGGTCCACGCCCGGCCGCTCCTCCCTGATTGTGACCTCCTCCACGCCCCAGCCGAAGACCTCCGTGGCGGCCTCCTTCGTGGACCCGAGGGAGTCGAAACGTCGCAGCATCTCCAAAAGATCGCCCATCTTCTCCATCTTTAATGAGATGGTCATCGGCCCTGATAAATATTTTGTCTTGAAGGGCTTCCTCAAATGGTTCAGGTTTTCCCAGGACCGGATCGCATATCTTTAATATCTCTCCAGACCAGTACGTTTTGGTGCAAAATAATGATCGAGATTACCGATGATGCTGCTGAAAAGCTCCTGATGAGCCAGGTCGACGAGAAGGTGATCAAGCTCTTCAAGACGAGCCAGCCTGGCGAGGTTCCGAGGTTTGCCGTCGGACTTGGGCCCTTCAACGAGAAGGACCTCGTCTTCGAGAGCAACGACGTCGAGGTCTACATGAACCCGAGCGAGTACGAGGAGCTGCGGATCGCCGTCATCGACTACGTCGACGACGAGAGAGGAAGGGGCTTTGTAGTCATCAAAGGCCAGACCGACGCCTGTGGCCTCGTCAGCTGCGAAGAGTGCGACGACGAAGAGGTCTGCGAAGATTGAGCTTTTTTCTCCTCTCGTCTCTTCTCTCGCTCAGATCAGGAGCAGAAGAGCAGAGGCGATCAGCGTCAGGCCGATCGCCGTTCCCACAAGCCGCAGGGCAGGGGCGAGGTCTTTGGTCGATGGGTCTGCTCCCCCCTCGCCGACGACGTAGACGCCCGGCTTCTCCAGCCTGATCCCTAGGGCTCCTGCTGCCGCCGCCATCGGCCAGCCGGAGTTGGGGCTTGGCGTTGAGGCATGATCCCTCAAAGCCGTCTTAAAAGTCTGCCTTGCCCTCCTCGGCCTGGCCGCTGCCATGGCAAAAAGGCTGAGCCTTGCCGGGACCCAGTTGGCGAGATCGTCGAGCTTCGCCGAGACAAAGCCGATTTTTTTCAGCTCCTTGGTCTTGTACCCGAGCATGCTGTCTAGGGTATTTATTGCCTTGTAGGCGAGGGCAGCCTCGACCCCCAGGCCGATAGGCGAAAATAGCAGATAGTAGAATAAGGGCGATACTACGGTGTCGACGTAATTCTCTGAGAGCGACTCGATCACCGCCGACGTAGCCTGAGTTTTGGTGAGCTCATCGGGGTTTCGGCTCACCAGGGCCGGAAGAAGCTTTTTTGCCCCCTCGAAGTCGTTCTCCACGAGCCTTCCGATCCCGCTTGAGGTCTCGACAAGGCACCTTATTGCTATCGTCGACTTGAGAAGGTAGGCCGAGACGAAGATGCCGAGACCGACTCCGAAGAGACTAATATAGTCTCCGGCCGCTATCAGAATATGGCCCGCCCCCGCCGATGACAGGATCACGAGAAGGGCGATCCCCACCCCGCAGCCCCTCGTCGGCCTCGCCAGCCTCTTCAGGGCCCCGATCAGCCTTCCCATGAGGACCACCGGATGGACCCCGGCAGGCGGCTCGCCCAAGCTCAGGTCCATCGCCACCGCCAGGAGGAGGACCACCAGAGGTTCGCAAAGATCGATCATAGACTTTCTTCCACCTCTTTCCAGATCTCGTCGAGATCCCGGCCCAGGATCAGACCTTCCATCACCATCTCTGCAATATCGAAAGCGTGGATCACCGTGCATCCCTCGCAGGACCACTCCCCGTCCACGAGACGCCCTCCGGTCCTCTCGTCGAGGCAGGGGTAGAAGGGGCAGAAGCAGAAGGTGCAGTCCTGGTCAGGAAAGTGGCACGGGTACCGGTCGCAGCTTTCCCTTCTCATCCGAGCACCCTTTCGAGAGCCTTTACAAACCTCGTGTTCTCCTCTCTGTTCCTGACGGCCACCCTGACGTAATCCTCGCCGAGGCCGAAGGATTTGCAATCCCTGACTAGAACCTTCTCTCTCTCCATCCTCTCGACGAGCTCGGAAGATCGGAGGCCCGCAGGCTTCACCCCCACCAGGATGAAGTTGACGGAGCTTTTCACAGGATCGAGGCCGAGCCGCCTCAGCTCTCCAGAAAGCCAGAGAAGCTCCTCTTTTATGGCTCGCCTGCTTTTCACCAGGTGGTCTTCCTGGGTCAGAAGACTGGCCCCTGCCGCCGAGGCGAGAGAGCTTATGCTCCAGGGAAGGCGGGTCTTGTTCATCACCTCTGCAAGGCGGTCTCCGGCGACCCCGAAGCCGAGCCTTATCCCCGGAACCCCGAATGACTTTGTGAGGGACCTTATCACGAAGAGGTGCTCCATCTCTGGCGCCATCTCGGCGACGGTCTGCTCTGGGTCCGATAGCTCTATGAAAGCCTCGTCCACAAATAGGAAGGTCTCCGCACGCTCGCACCTTTCAGCCAGATCCGCGATTTTGGATCTGGGAAGGAGGATCCCCGTGGGGTTGTTCGGGTTGCAGATGAAGACCGCCTTCGCCTCGTCCAGGGCTGAATCATTTAGAAAATCCTTCGGATCTTTTGGGGCCCGGACCCCCCTCGGGACGTGGATGATATTGGCTCCGAAGAGCCTGGACTGGGTCTCGTACTCGCCGAAAGTCGGCGTGTTGATTAAGACCTCGTCCCCCTCCTTGACCAGGACCTCTGCAAAGAGCCTCATCAGCTCGGACGAGCCGTTTCCGGGAAC
>JBFESM010000159.1:0-4846 GCA_041548445.1 Methanothrix sp.
CAGGGGCGATGTTTACGACAAATACATCGAGGAGCTGAAGATGCGGGGAATCATGGTCCAAGAGACGGTCAGAGCCGGAATTTGACGACAATATGCGATATATGCGATGCCCCGAAGAGCCCATCTCGATCTTCACAAAATTTGGCCTATTTGGCCTAAATGCGTTTTCAATCCTCGCCGAACTCGATCCCCTGGGCGAGGGGCAGCTTTTTCGACCAGTTCACCGTAACGGTCTGGCGGCGCATGTACTCCTTCCAGGCGTCGGACCCGGACTCGCGTCCGCCACCGGTATCCTTCTCGCCCCCGAAGGCGCCGCCGATCTCGGCCCCTGAGGTGCCTATGTTCACGTTCGCAATCCCGCAGTCACAGCCCGCCGCGGACAAAAACGCCTCAGAGTTCTCCAAACTCCTGGTGAATACGGCGCTGGATAGGCCCTGAGAAACTCCGTTTTGGATCTCTATCGCCTCCCCCATCGTCTCGTACTCCATCAGGTAGAGGATCGGGGCGAAGGTCTCATCTTTCACGATCCTGGTCTGGGCCGGCATCCTCACGATGACGGGCTCAACGAAGTTCGGCCCAAGTTCGGGAAGGAGCCTGCCGCCACTGACGACCTCTCCCCCCTCGCTTTTCGCCCGTTCGAGCGCCTTTGCCATCTTTTCGACAGCCGCCCTCTCGACGAGAGGTCCCATGAGGGTACCATCTTCGAGGGGGTCGCCGATCTTGACCTGCTCGTAGGCCCGGGCGAGACGCCTCGTCAGCTCCTCTGATATCTTCTTCTGGACGATCACCCTTCTCGTGGACGTGCACCGCTGCCCCGCCGTCCCCACCGCCCCGAAGAGGATCGCCCGGACGGCGAGGTCGAGGTCGGCGTCCTCGGCGACGATGACGGCGTTGTTTCCCCCTAGCTCCAGGATAGTCCGCCCGAGCCGTTTAGCCACCTGTTCCGCCGCATTTCGGCCCGTCTCGGTGGAGCCTGTGAAGGAGATGAGGGGAAACCTCTCGTCTCGAATCAGGAGGTCGCCTACCTCATTGCCCCGGCCCACGACCAGGTTAAAGACGCCATCGAGATCGTGCTTCTCCATCACCTCGTTTGCGATCTTCTGGATCGCGATGGCCGTGAGGGGGGCCAGGGACGAGGGCTTCCAGACGATCGCATCTCCGGCGACGGCTGCGACGGCCGCGTTCCAGGACCAGACCGAGGCCGGGAAGTTGAAGGATGTTATCACCCCCACAACGCCAAGGGGGTGCCACTGCTCGTACATCCTGTGCCTCGATCGCTCCGAGTGCATCGAGAGACCGTAGAGCTGGCGGGACAGGCCCTGGGCGAAGTCGGAGATGTCGATCATCTCCTGGACCTCGCCCCTCCCCTCGGCCCTGATCTTTCCCATCTCAAGGCTGATCAGGTCCCCCAGGTCGTCCTTTCGCTTTCTCAGGGCGTTCCCGAGGTCCCTGACCACTTCTCCCCTCGTCGGTGCCGGAACCATCCGCCAGGATCGAAAGGCCCTCTCGGCGGCAAAGATCACTTTTTCATATACAGAGGGCGTTGCCATCCTCACGCCGGCGATCGCCTCACCGGTAGCCGGGTTGCGGGATAAGAGAACCTCGCCCCTCGGGTCCGATATCCAGGAGCCGGGACCTGTGCAGGCCCCGGGGTTCTCGTCCTCGATCCCCAGCCTCAAAAGCAAGCTCTTCATCACCAGATCCTCCTCCGATAATTTAGAGTTCCTTTGCGATCTCTCGGGCATTTAAGCGTATTTGACCCGGAATACCGTCCCCGGAAATGGGGGCCTGATAAGCGGCAGAGAGGCAGCATTCTGGGATTGTAAACGATGAGCAAAAAATATCAGACGTATCGTCTGTAAATATTAAAGAAGGAGCAATAAGGAACAGATCAGGGAGCGGCCTTGCCGCCCCCCTGATCATCCAGTCTACTAAAAATCAGGATATGAGGGGAAGCTCCCCCAGGTACATGTCTTCAGTCCTGTTGTCGTCAGGGCCGAAGACCTGATCGATGACGCCGTTTACGTATGGGACCAGCTGTTCGTTGAATTGGGTGGTCTGGTTGTTGTAGTACTCGATTATCTCCTGGTTGTCAGCAGTCAATACGACCGATTCGCCGCCCAGACCATAATACAGATCTACCAAGTTTCCGTACGTAAAGGTTGCCTGCCCTACGATCATCGCTGCATCGTAAAAGCCCGCTTTGTAATCTTCTGAGAACTCTTGAGCGCTGGCCGCGCCGATGGCGCCGCAGAGCAGAATGCCCATCACTAACCCATATTTTACAATCTCTTTCATGAGTTATCACTCACCAAACGCCGGTACGCTCACCTCCTTAAAAACTCTGTCGGATAAGGGGCGGTGCCCCTGCATCAAAATTCGAGGCCAAAATCCTGCATCCTTCCCAATCGCGCTCACCTTGGGTCAAACGACAAAGGTTAAATGATCTCTCGCGGTCTAGGTGAGGCGAGGATTGGCTTATGGACATGTACGAGAAGGTGATCGAGCTTGCACGCAGGCGCGGCTTCATCTGGCCCGCCTTCGAGCTCTATGGCGGAGCTGCGGGCTTTTACGATTATGGGCCCCTGGGGGCCCCGCTCAAGAGAGGGATCGAAGACCTTTGGAGGGCATTCTTCGTGATCCGGGAGGGCTTCTGCGAGATCGAGTGCCCCACCATCGGGGTCGAGGACATCTACAAGGCCTCGGGCCACCTCTCCGGCTTCTCCGATCCCCTCACCGAATGCAAGGAGTGCGGCGAGATCTATCGGGCAGACCACCTCATAAAGCACATCATCGAGGTTCCTGATGCCCTCTCAAACGATGAGATATACCGCGTGATTCTGGAGAACGACGTCTTCTGCCCCGAGTGCGGCGGCGACCTCTCCGAGATCTACGAGTTCAACCTGATGTTCAAGACCTTCATCGGCCCGGGCGGAAAGCAGCCTGGGTACCTAAGGCCCGAGACCGCCCAGGGGATGTTCGTGAACTTTCCGAGGCTTCTTCGCCACTACCGCGACCGCCTCCCCTTTGGCGCGGTCCAGATCGGAAAGTCCTACCGAAACGAGATCTCGCCCCGCCAGGGCGTTATAAGGCTGAGGGAGTTCTCCCAGGCCGAGGCTGAGATCTTCATCAACCCGAGGGACAAGACCCATCCCCGATTTCGTGAGGTCGCAGACCTGGTGATGACCCTCTACTCAAAGGAGGGTCAGGAGAGGGGGGAGACTGAGGAGATGACCGTTGGCGAGGCGGTGGAGAAGGGGATCATGGCCCACGAGACCCTCGCCTACTACGTCGCCCGGACTTGCCAGTTTTTGATCGAGGCCGGCCTCTCTAAAGATCGGCTCAGGTTCAGGCAGCACAAGGACGACGAGATGGCCCACTACGCCGCAGACTGCTGGGACGCCGAGGCGTTCCTGGACAGGTTCGGCTGGATCGAGATCGTGGGGGTCGCCGACAGGACGAACTACGACTTAAAGTCCCACATGGCCCAGAGCCAGGCCAACCTCACCGTCTTCCTCCCCTTCGACGAGCCGAGAAAGGAGGAGAAGCTCGTCGTCAAGCCCGACATGAAGAAGCTCGGCCCCCTCTTCAGGAAGGGGGCGAAGGCCGTCGCCGACGCGCTTTGTGCCCTTCCCATGGAGGATTTGAAGCAAGACCCCATCGTGGTCGAGGTGGATGGGGAGAAGGTGGAGATCGACCCCGCCCTCGTCTCCTTTGAGATGGTGGATGAGGAGATCAGGGGCGAGGAGATCGTGCCCCACGTCATCGAGCCCTCCTTTGGGATAGATCGGATCCTATACTCGGTCCTCGAGCACTCTTACCGAGAGGAGATGGTGGAGGGCGAGACGAGGGCGGTTTTGGCCCTGCAAAACAGGGTGGTACCTATCCAGGTGGCGGTCCTCCCCCTGATGGATCGGGACGAGCTTGTCGGACCCGCCGAGGAGATCGCCCAGCAGCTTCGGTCCCTCGACCTGAGGGTCGAGTACGACTCCTCTGGGAGCATCGGCAGAAGGTACCGGCGAAACGACGAGGTGGGAACTCCCTATTCGGTCACCGTCGACTATGAGACCCTGGAAGAGGGGACGGTCACCATCAGGGATCGGGACTCGATGTCCCAGATCAGGGTGAAGAGGGCCGAGGTGGCCGAGAAGGTCCCGGCCCTTCTGAAGGGGGAGATGGAGTTCTCCGAGGCGGGTTCGCCCCTCGCAAGCTGAAAAGCGCCCGATCTGCTTATTGAAACGAAGGATCGAGAGGTCTGAATGATGGGGTCTCAGCGGCTAGACTCTCTGGCGATGGAAGTCAAGAGGAAGGGGATCCATATTTCAGGTCTCTCGGTGCCGGCGGCCATCCTTCTATTCGGAAAAGCCGCGACCATCGGGCTGGTCGCCATCGCCCTTTTGGCGGCGCTATTCCTCGAACGCAGAAGGCTAGCTGGAAAGATCAGGTTGCCATCGGTCCGCGACCACGAGGCGGATAGGGTGGCAGGCTACATATACTACATCTTTGGAGCTTTGCTGACGGTTCTTCTATTCCCCCAAACGATCGCCATCGCCGCGATGCTGATGCTATCCTTGGGTGATGCTGCGAGCGGGATATTCGGCTCGGTTGTCAGGGGCTCGGCCGTGCGGACCCGGGTCATGGAGGGTCGGGGCTGGAGGCCAAAGCCCTTTCCGGTGGTGGCGGGAACCTTTGCGGTCTGTCTTCTGGCAGGTTACGCCGCCCACCTGATCGAGGGCGCCTTCTTTCAGGGGTCAGAGCTTCTCTCTTTTCCGGTCTTCCTCGCTGGCGCTGCGGCGGCGACCTTTGCAGACGCCGTCCCCTTATCCATTCGAAGGAGGGTAATCGA
>JBFESM010000160.1:0-4844 GCA_041548445.1 Methanothrix sp.
AAAAAAATACCTGCGAACAGGGCGACGATGCCGAGAACGGCGATCAACCATGCGATGGGACGTCTATTCCCCATATTTCCCGCCACTCCACCCTTTTTGCGTAAATCGTACTTGATCGTTACGGCGAATCAAAGCTCGGGAGGGCAGCCTGTGTCATTTATGTATGATAGTTGTTCCCGCTGATTGGACGATATATTTTTGATGGTTAGTATCATGGAACTTTCAATCAGCATCGTGGACCATCTTTTCACCTAGTAGAGAGGCTTTTGAATCTGAGTGTAGGCCACGTCTTCGGCATACCCGACGATTAGGTCCTGGGGTTTGACAAAATCACCTGTGATCCGATACTTACCTCCCGAATCACCAGGCTCGAACGTCGTCTTGCGGGCGAGGTTCCCGGCGCTGGATTGCAGTCATTCTATGGCATGGATTTCGGGTCGAAGTGGCGTGTCGAACCAAAGGTCAGTTCTCAACCTCCAAGAGCAAGGTCTCGATCTCGGCTTTGAGGGGCTTGATCTCGTCTTTCAAAACGTTGGAGACCACGTCCCAATCGATCCCGAAGTACTGGTGGATGAGCTTGTCCCTCATCCCAGCGATGAGCCTCCAGTCGATCTCCGGGTGACCGTCCTTCAGCTCTTGGGATACGTTCTTGACAGCCTCGCCTATTATCTCCAGGCTTCGTGCGCAAGCCCTGCTGAGAACCTTATCCCTCATCAGATCCTCTGCCTCCACGCCCCCACATTCCGAGAGCAGAAAATCGATCTCGTCGAGGATGTGTCTCAAGAAGGCTGCGTCCTTATTCAAACCATACCACCTCCCTCTCGACGTGAGGCCGGATGTAGGGGCTCAGTCCCTTGATGGTCACAAGGTCCACCTCTCTATCGAAGAGGTCTTCGAGAAAGAAGATCAAGCCCATGAAGTTTCTGAAGGTGGGCTCCTCGAACTCCACCAGGACGTCGACGTCGCTCGCCTCCTTCTCTTCGCCTCGGGCATAGGAGCCGAAGATCCCTATCTTCCGGACGCCGAACTTCCTTTTAACCTCCTTCTCGTGCGACTTCAGAATATTGAGCGCGTCCATGGCAAGTCCCTCCGGCGCCGCTCTCGGCGGCAGGCCGAACTTGGCTTAAATTGGAACTTCGATCGTAAATATGTTGTTGGACTTGAACCTGTTATCCTGACCTAATACCTGAGCAGCGCCCCCACGCCTTCCGACGAGGCAAGGCACGCGTCCTCCTCGACGAACTCGACCTCTGCGCCCGTCCTCACCGCAAGCTCGTATAGCTCCTCGACCACATTGACGGGTGATGTCGGACCGCCGCAGGTCGGGCAGGTCTCAGGCGGCAGTTTTCTCGCTTCGAGGATCTGGCACCTCTCGCAGATCCAGCCGGGAATCGAGGCGTTCTTCAATAGGACGAGGACGTTCACCCGCCCCGCGATGAGGGCGCCCTTCGTCGCCTCGACGCCCTGGACGGCGAGGCCGCCTTTTCGGATCTCGGCCCGCAGCTCCTCGGCCCTCTCCTTCGACCTCGCCCTCTCGTCTGCGAGAGTGATCTCGTCTCCCACCTCGACGATCTCCTTTCGAGGGGTGTCGATGGATAGGTCAACGATGCCCAGGACCGTCTTTTTCATCTCGGAGGGGAGCATCTCGACGAACTGATTTTTGGCGTCGCCGGGCCCTGCTATGACAAGCCCCCTCGTCTTGTGGCGGCTGCACGATTCCTGGACGTCCTCGACCACCTCCGATAGGAAGGACTTTATCGCGCCTTTCCGGAGCCGGTTGAACCTCATCTGGCTCCAGCCCCCCTTCTTGTGCTTGTTCATCAGGTCGGTGGAGAGGTGATTCATCTCTTCGGGAACGTCAGACCGGACGCAGAAGAGACGTGCCTCCTTCGAGTCGAGGAGGAGGACGCCGTAGTCCATGTAGTCGTCCCTCATCTTCGCGAGAGGCAGGAGGAAGGGCGAGGTGTCCAGGACCATCGTCTGCTTCGGCTCGATTCCGATCCTGTAGACGTGAAGGAGGGAGGTGGGTGCAGAGGCGAAGACTATTCGGCCTCTCTCGCCGGGGATGGGCTTCCAAAAGAGGAGGTCATCGACCATCGCCATCGTCTCCCTGAAGCTCTCCTTTTGGTCCTGGGGGAGGGCCTCCTCGATCGCCCTTATCCGGGCGTCTATGAAAGCGCGGTTGGCAGACTCGTCCTCTCTGGAGGCGGTCGGCAGGTAGACCGACAGGTAGACGTCCAACTCGTCGTATATCTCAGCCAGCTCTCTGATCTCGATATCCGTCACAGGGGTCAGCGTCATCTCCTCGACCCTTTTGAAATCCTCCTTCGGCTCCATGATATCCGGTAGGTCTCGAAGGTGAAAAGGGTTTTGCGGAAACTGAAACTACCTTTGGGACTATCAAAAAGGAGAAAAGGACATCAAAGATCCGGAGTCGGCACTGGCTCCCTCTTGTGCCTCCCCCTCTCGACCCTCCCCTCGATCAGTTCCACCTTCCCGGGGCCGAACTCCGCCGCGAGGTCCTCCCGGCATCTTCCCGCCTCCATCCCCCTCAGGATGGCGTTGGCATCGTCGTAGCAGATCCCAAGCTCCTCCTCGTCGGTCTGGCCCGGCCAGAGCCCCGCCGTTGGGGCCTTCTCGATGATCCGGTTCGGAACGCCCAGGTGCTTCGCCAGATCTCTCACCTCGTCTTTGTAGAGGCCCGCGATCGGGAAGATGTCGGCGGCGGCATCGCCGAACTTCGTCGAGTAGCCGAGCAGGATCTCGGTCTTGTTCCCCGTCCCCAGGACGAGCCTGCCCAGGAGGTTTGCGTGCCAGTAAAGGATCGTCATCCTCACCCTCGCCTTCAGGTTTCCGTTAACCAGAGGCGGCGCCTCGGCCATGGGCAAGACCTCGGAGTAGCAGTCCAGGATCTTCGATATCTCGATCTCCTTCGTCTCGATCTTGAGGATCGAGGCCACCTTCCTCGCATCTTCCAGGTCGTCCCTGGAGGTCACTTTAGCCTCCGGTAGCAGGAGGGCGAAGACCCGATCCGGCCCCAGGGCCCGGACTGCGAGGAATGCCACGGTCGCCGAGTCGAGGCCGCCGCTGAGGCCGAGAACCGCTCCCTTCGCTCCAGCCGCCTTCGCTTGATCCCGTATGAACTTCACGATGAGGGTTTCTGCTGCATCTTTGGCCATCGGGTACGGCATTAGAACTCTCAAATAAAGTACTTTTTCTGCACAACCTTTATGTTCGATAAGCTGATGGGTGAGAGCAGCAATTTAGACGAGGAATGCGTGTTATGCGACTTTCGATGGACTTGGAACTGCAGGATATACCGGGACAGCTGATGCAGTCCCTCGAACCATTCAAGAAGTACAAGGGGAACATTATCAGCGTGGTCCATCACCGAGATCGCAAAACGCCACGGGGCACGGTCCCAGTCCAGATCGTCTTCGAGATCGATCCTTCAAACATCGACAACGTCAAAAAACACCTAGAAGAGAACGGCATCGTGGTGGTGCGGGCGGGCGAAGATCGGTTCATCGAGGAGATATCTGTCCTCCTGATCGGCCACGTGGTCCACAGCGACCTTGGGGACACCATCAACAGGATCGATTCCACCGGCTTTGCGGAAGTCGAGGACCTCTCCCTCAGGATGCCGGGGATCGACGAGCCCTCATCCGCCTACATGAGGATCAGGGCGACGGGCAAGGAGGAGATAGGAAAGTCTCTTTCCATACTCCGCGAAGTGGGCGCCGAGAAAGATCTGCTGGTGATAGAACCTATCGAGGCTGAGAAGATATGAGAGAGGTCAGGATATCTCTGGTGGGATTCGGGATAGTCGGCCACGGCGTTTTGGAGGTCGTGAGAAGAAAGAGGGAGCTTCTGAAGGATATGGGGCTTGACCTGTTGGTCGTCTCGGTCACAGACATCAACGGAACCCTCTACGACGAGAAGGGGATAGACCCCCAGAGGCTTCACGGCGCGAAAACCCTCGAAGGGATCGCCAACCTCGGCATCATCGGGAAGGAGGCGATCCAGGAGATCGACTCCGACCTGGTGGTGGAGGTCACGCCCACCAACATCGTTCACGGACAGCCCGGCCTCGGCCACATCGAAGAGGCCCTCTCACAGGGAAAGCACGTCGTCACCTCCAACAAGGGACCGCTGGTGGTAGCCTTCAACCATCTCAAGGAGCTGGCCCAGGATAACGGCGTGATGCTCAAGTACGAGGCGACCGTCGGCGGGACGATGCCTCTAATCAGCTTGATCGAGAAGAACCTGGTGGGAAACGAGGTCCGCAGCATAAGGGGGATCTTCAACGGGACCTGTAACTACATCCTCACCAGGATGATGGAGGAGAAGTACACCTACAGCTACGCCCTGACCGAAGCCCAGGAGCTGGGGATCGCCGAAGCTGACCCCACCTACGATGTCGACGGGATAGACACAGCCGGTAAAGTCGTGATCCTGGCCAACTCGATCTTCGGCATGGACGCCAAGTACGACGACGTCCAGGTTACGGGGATCAAGGACGTCACCTCCGAGGCCCTGAACCTCGCATGGGAGAGAGGCTACCTCATCAAGCTGATAGGCGATGTACCGACCTTGACGGTAAAGCCGATGCTCGTTCCAAGGAGAAGTCCTCTTGCAGTCGGCGGGACACTGAACGTCGCCTCGATCGAGACAGACCTATCGGGAACCATCACGGTGACGGGCCTTGGCGCAGGCTCCATCGAGACCGCCAGCGCCATCGTCAGCGACGTCGTCAGCATCTACACCTCAAGGCAGATAGACTCCTGAAGTCCAGATCATGACCAGCTTTCTCAGCTTCGCAGAGCTCTGTATGAAAATCGAGG
>JBFESM010000161.1:0-4779 GCA_041548445.1 Methanothrix sp.
GTCGCGTCCATGATATTCACCCTAAAATTTATCAACCCTTTTAACAAGTTAAATCTTTCGATTGATATCCTGTAAGTTGCAGGCGAAGTCAAACTGGCGTCGGCGCACCCCGCTCTGCGAGCTTCAGAGTATTCAATTTAAAGTAAACGAAAGGCGGGCCCTGGCATACGCATCCTCGGCCTCGGAATCGCGACCTAGAGCCTCCAGGGCCTCGCCCATCCACTGATACCTCCAGACGTTCGACGATTCAGCGTGCGTCTCGATCTCATCTTCGAAGGCCTCGACCGCCCGCTCGTAGGACAGAGCAGCCTCCTCGTGCCTGCCCATCCCCTCCAGGGCGCGGGCCTTGAACATCCAGAACTTCGCTATTTCCGGATATGCGGTGGTGTCGATCTCGAAGCGCTCAAAAGCCTGCTCATAAGCCAGGGCGGCCTCATCGCCCTTTCCCAGGGCCGCCAGAGCCTCCCCCTTCCAGAGCCAAGGCTCGTCCATCATGGCCGGGCTTGTGAGCCCCGGGGTCTCATTGTAGGCATCGAGGGCCATATCGCAGGCCTCGACGGACTCGTTCACCCTTCCCACAACCAGGAGGTCGGACGCCTTTCGAATGAGAATCGTCTCGTTCTCAGGATCGATCTTCAGGGCTTCGTCGTAAGCAGAGATCGCCCCCTCAATGGAGCCGTTGTGGTATAACTCCTGGGCCTTGTCCATCTAGTCCTCAGCTGTCATCTACTGCGCTGTGGCGGGGACGCACAGTGTAGCCAAGACCGCAAGGACAATGGCGAGCCGGGTTCCCAGGCCCAACTTCGATGGCCCTCTGAGGGCCGCAAACAATCCGATTTTTCCTTTCACGTTAACCCACTCCACTTTTTTTGTCCTTCAAATACGACCTTAAAAGCGAATTAGAACCGCGGTCCTTTGTCAAGTATCAGATGCATGGAAGCCAATCGACGCTCACAGACCCGCAGGTATCGTTGCCCCAGAGCTGGATGAACTTCTCGATGGAGAAGACGCCAGTCATGTCTTCGACGCTCCTGCCGTACTCGTCGTGACGCCCCTTTTCGTTGGCCTTCGGGTCTCTTGAGAGCCAGCCGATGTGAGCGACGCCTATCACGTTGGAGTTAAAGTTCGCCTCCAGGGAGCCTGTGCAGGTTCCGCAGGCAAAACCGGTTCTGTCGTCTGTGCCGTTCGTCCGGGTCCTCACCTAGGTATTCTTCTGCAGATGCTCAGCTTGGACATACTGCTCGGTGACCACCGCGCCCGCATCGTAGTTGGCAACGCAGAGCCGATCCTGCCACTTCTGGTCGTAGGTGCCGGTCTGGTAGCTTATCGGGAAGTACTCGAACTCCACCTCCTGAGTGTAGTTTATGGTTCCCTTGCAAGCGTTCAGCTCGAACTCTGTGCGTTCGCGGAAGCTGCCGCTCCCGGAGACCGTCCGGGTCACCTTCTGACCGCTGTCGCCGGTGGCGGTCTGTCCTGCAAGCTCGTGGCTCCTGTATCCCACCCCCTCGATCTTGGATCGCTCGTAAATGTAGGCGCCAGCCGTGCTCACCAGGACCACAGCTGATATCGCCAGCACAATCAGCCCTCGTTTCACAACTCGCCTCCTCGATCGGGAACGAGAGGGTGCGGCCAGGTCAGATCTCACGCCCCCAGTTCCACGATATTTCCGGTTATGGCGACAAAGGCTGATGCTCAAACACCGCTGCCCCTGGTCATCGCAACTCCGCCATCCGGGAGGGTTTCAAACCCCAAAAACGATACATCCCTTCCGGCCTCGTCCCTCAGGGTGACGTTCGTGGCGTCGTCGTTGAGGACTATCTCGCTCTCCATGAAGAGGTCGTTCTCGTCGTCCTCGCCCGATCCGAAGTGGACCCTGACCTTTTCCCCAGGCTCCAGGACGTATTCGGGAAGGACCACAGATCTCGTCTCATCCTCGTCGACCACCAGCGTCCATCCTTCGAGGT
This sequence comes from Methanothrix sp., assembly GCA_041548445.1. Lineage (GTDB taxonomy): Archaea > Halobacteriota > Methanosarcinia > Methanotrichales > Methanotrichaceae > Methanocrinis. Next base: position 1,965 of record JBFESM010000161.1, read on the forward strand.
TTTTGGCCTCATCGAGGTTGTTTGTGATCTCAATGAGCTCGTCCTCGCCGGTGGCCACGATCTCGATAATGGCGATCATGCCCGCAAGAGGCGATGTGAACCCCAGCTCTTCAGCCCTCTCGAAGGCCGTCTCGGCCTCGCCTTCGCGGCCTAGATAACGCAGCAAATTGCCTTTCAGATACCAACTGCGCCCATTCTGCGGATCGATCTCGATCGCCTCCTCAAAGGCCGCCAGGGCCTCCTCGTCCCTTCCCAGGTTCATGAGTATGAGGCCTCTCAACTGCCAGGAATCGAGATTTTTGGGATCTATATCGATGGCCTTGTCACAGGCTTCAAGAGATTCGTTGTACCTGCCCAGGTTGGGACCGAGAATTTGAGCCTTGGAAAACCTGCCGGTGGCATCTTCGGGATCGAGCTGAAGGCCTTTATCGAAATAGATGAGGGCCTCCTCGTACCTTTCGAGATGGGCCGAGAGGAGAACGCCACCGTTGATCCAGAAGTTTTTGTCATCGGGCTCCAGCTCGACCGCCCGCTCCAGGGCCTTCATCGTCTCGTTGTAGTCACCCTTCTCGGCGAAAAGGTGCGCCCGCTCAAACCAGACGAAAGCCTTTTCGGTGTTTTCAGAAGCTGCCTCGACGGCCAGGTCGTAGGCCTTCATCGACTCGTTCTGTCTTCCAAGCTTCCACAACGCGTTCGCCTTTCCGACCAGAACCCACGGCTGCTGGGGGTCCGTCTCCAGGGAGGCGTCGTAAGCCTCGATGGCCTCAACGTACCGTTCCATTATCGAAAGAACATAGCTCTTCCCGCTCCAGGCAGACGAATACGACCGGTTCAGCTCGATCGCCCTCTCGAAAGACAAAAGAGACTCGTTGTACATGCCAGGCTCCTCGTCGATGAGGGCGAGCCTGCTCTGGACGCGACCTCTTCCGACCCAGGCCTCCTCATTATCGGGATCGAGGTCGATGGCCCTGTCGTAGGCTGCGATGGCCTTCTCCAGAGAGCCGTTCATCATCAGCTCCTGGCCCGTCGTCATCCACTCTTCTGCCGTATCTTCCGCCGCCGCGGAGAAACTCAAGGCGGCCAGCGCCATCAAGACTACGGCGAACCTGGCCCCACCTCTCAATATCGATAGCCGATTTTGGGCTACCGAAGATTCGCCTTTTTCGTGCATTTTTTCCTCACTCCCCAATTGTCATTGCATTCGTATCGTCAGTCGGGGTTCCAGGCCCATCCGAGGTAGAAAACCCTCTCAGCCTGGGACGTCACGTCCACAAAGTGCCTCTCACCAGTTTCCGAACCCCTCTGAGCTGACATCCCGACCGATCCGCCCCGTCCCTCCTCCGCGCCCCCGTCAGCGGTTCCGAGTGACGTTGCGGGCTCTATGAGCGGATCTGAAGGAAAGGCTTGGATGATCGGAAGAGCAGGCTCGTAGGCAGAGGTGTCGGGGCTCGTCTTAAATCCGGTCAAGTTCCCACTTTCCCGGCCTCCAAGGCTGTCGGTCTAAACGAAGCTTCCCTTGATCCCACCATCTTTCTCCTCGCCTGAGATCTCAATCATGACGCCGATCCCATTCTGAAGGGAAAGCGCGAAGAGACCGACATCGTTCCCCGAGACTGACCCCGTCATTACAGCGTTCCAGGGTTCAGGATATTCTCCGGTGCAGGCTCCGGCGATGTCGGAGCCGGACTGGTAAACCACCATGGATACCCTCTTGCCCTCCATATCGAGGGTCCAGATGCCCCCCAGGTCCGGAATCTCGGCGGCGAAAGTCGCATCCTCTGCCCCTGAAGGCAACGAGAAGACCGTTGCCAGGATCAGGCATATGGCGGTAAATCTCGCGTTCATCTCACATCCTCGCCTACTTTGATCCGGTATCAGCTCCTGAGCCAGATCAAAGATCTCCAGGGGCTCATCGTAAAGTCACATCTTGCATGAGCAGGTTGCCCTTGGTCATTGCTGCCTCCGCAGACCTCGTCGAGTTCAGCTCGATGGCCCTGTCATAGGCCTCGATCGCCTCGCCATCCCGGTCCAGGCTGATCAAAATCTCTGCCTTGTCGAACCAGGCCTCAGCGTCCTCGGGGTCTGACTCCAGGGTCTCGTTGTAGATCTCCAGGGCTCTCTCCCAGGACTCTCTCGCCTCCTCCGGCCTTTCCAGGCCGTGTAAGGTGACGCCTCTACCCCACCATGCCCGCGCATCCTGTGGATCTTCATCAAGATTCTCGTCGAAAATGTCAAGAGCCTTCAGGCGGGCCTGTTTAGCCAGAATCATGTGGATCAAAGCTTTGTCCAGCCAGGCGGTGGCGTTTTCTGGATCGATCTCCAGGGACTTGTCGTAAGCCTGGAGAGCCTCTTCGTAATATCCGTTCGAAACTAGCTGATAGCCTTTCTGATACCAGCATTCTGCTGAATTCTCATCTTCGATGTCTTCCTCCGCCAGGGCGTAGATGCAGAGCGCCATCAGCGCCGCGATGACCGCGGCTAGCCTGACCGATGCCATCAAATCAGGCGGTATTTTCCCAACTCCCCTCATCTCGTCCAACTCCATCGCCTCTTTTCAAGATAAAAAGGTAAAAATTGAGCTGGAGCAGGTGGGCAGACCCCAGCCCTCGGCCTTGAGCACGACCGTCAATCAACCAGCTTCATCGACCAGAGGCCGTGAAGACAACACCCCAACTCCCCCACCCTATGTCACCCATGAATTACATAATGTTATATTAACTTTACTATCTGTAAAGAATCTATGTCATATCTTAGGGCGATGAACTCAGCTTAAGCGGGAGAGTGTTTCAACAAAAGAGAAATGCGATCTTCCGAA
>JBFESM010000162.1:0-4701 GCA_041548445.1 Methanothrix sp.
ACGCGGAGCTCGAAGAGATTGTGATGCTGGTCGGATCCGACGCTCTGCCTGAGGATCAGCAGCTCACTCTTGAGGTTGCCAGGATGATCATCAACTTCTGGCTGGCTCAGAGCGCCTTCCACCCGGTGGACACTTTCTGTCCCTACAAGAAGCAGTTCGACCTGCTCGAAGCGATCCTGGCTTTCAGGGATCACGCCTTTGAGGCTCTGGGACGCGGCGTGCCCACCGATGTGATCCTAGGAACGCCCTCGAAGGATGCTCTGGCAAAGGTCAGGCTTCTTGAGGACTACGAGCCGGAGCTTGCGAAGGTGATGGCTCAGATGGAGAGCGAGTTCAAGACGATGTCATGAGGGTGGTTCACAATGACCAAAGAGTACAAAACGATTAACGAGATCAAAGGCCCTCTCCTCTTCGTCGAGAAGACCGAGCCCGTAGGTTACAACGAGCTTGTGGAGATCCGAACCGAGAAGGGTGAGGTGAAGAGAGGTCAGGTTCTGGACACTTCCAACGAAGTCGTGGTCGTGCAGGTGTTCGAGGGAACGGGCGGACTCGGGAAAGAGAGTTCCGTCAAGTTCACCGGCGACGTGATCAAGATGCCCCTCTCCCCTGACATCGTCGGGAGAGTTCTCTCTGGATCAGGCCAGCCCAAAGACGGCGGCCCGCCAATCGTACCTGATGTGGCGAGAGATATCGCAGGTGCGGCCATCAACCCCGCCGCCAGAGAGAAGCCGAGAGCTTTCATCCAGACCGGCATCTCCACCATCGACGGGACCAACACCTTAGTCCGTGGCCAGAAGCTGCCCATCTTCTCTGGTGCGGGTCTTCCCCACAACGACGTCGCTCTGCAGATCGCCCGTCAGTCCAAGGCCCTCGGAGAGGCCGAGTCCTTCGCTGTGGTCTTCTGCGCCATGGGCATCACCAACGAGGAAGCTCAGAACTTCATGGCCGACTTCGAGAGGACCGGCGCTCTTGAGAGGGCCGTCATCTTCCTGAACCTGGCCGACGACCCTGCAGTCGAGAGGCTGCTAACGCCCAGGCTTGGCCTGACCACCGCCGAGTACCTGGCCTTCGACCTTGACATGCACGTGCTGGTCATCTACACTGACATGACCAACTACTGTGAGGCCATGAGACAGATGGGGGCCGCTCGTGAAGAGGTGCCCGGTCGAAGAGGATACCCCGGTTACATGTACACAGACCTCGCCATCCAGTACGAGCGTGCGGGAATCGTTACCGGCAAGAATGGGTCCATCACTCAGTTCCCCATCCTCACCATGCCCGGCGACGACATCACTCACCCGATACCCGACCTCAGCGGCTACATTACCGAGGGTCAGCTCATCGTATCTCGTGAGCTTCACCGAAAGGGCATCTACCCACCCATCGACATCAGGCCTTCACTCAGCAGGCTGATGAACTCTGGTATCGGTGAGGGTCACACCCGAGAGGATCACAGGGCGGTATCTGACCAGCTCTACGCCTACTATGCAGAGGGCTGCGATCTGAGAGGTCTTGTGGCCATCGTCGGTAAAGAGGCTCTCTCTGAGAGGGACCGGCTTGTCCTGGAGTTCGCCGACGCCTTCGAGCAGAAGTTCGTCAACCAGGGCAGAGACGAGGACCGGAGCATCTTTGATACTCTGGACATCGGATGGAACCTTCTCCAAGCCCTTCCTGAGACGATGCTCACCAGGATCGACGACCACCTCATAAAGAAGTACCACCCCAGGTACAGGAAGAAAGAGTGAGATCATGGCCGTAATCCCTGGGACAAAGCCGACTAGGGCAGTCCTGATAGCTCTCAAGAGGAGGGTCAAGGTCGCTCAGATGGGTCACAATCTTCTGAAGATGAAGCGTGACGGTCTGATGATCGAATTCTTTGAGGTCCTCACTCAGGCGAGGACGATCAGGCAGGAGCTGGTCGAAGACTTCATCAGAGCTCAGCAGAGCCTCAACATGGCCAAGGCCTCTGAGGGTGCCTTAGCGATCAAGAGCGTAGCCTTCGCCCTCCAGAAAGAGCCGGCTGTAGAGCTGGAGAGCAGGAACATCATGGGCGTCGTTGTGCCGAAGATTACGGCAGATTCTGTGCAAAAGCAGATGTTCGAGCGTGGATACGGCATCATCGGTACGAGCGCAGCCATCGACGAAGCTTCTGACGCCTACGAGAGCCTTGTGGACAAGATCATCACCGCCGCAGAGGTGGAGACAGCGCTGATAAAGCTAGTGGAAGACATTGACGCCACCAAGAGACGAGTGAACGCTCTGGAGTTCAAAGTGATCCCCGATATCAACGACACCGTTCGGTTCATCGGCTTCGCTCTGGAAGAGATGGAAAGAGACAACCTCGTCAAGCTGAAGATGCTCAAGGGCAAGGCCCAGAGAGCCGAGAAGGCAGCAGAGGCCGCGAAGCTGGCGGCCGCTGCCGAGGCCAAGAAGGCTGCGGCAAAGTCCAAGGCTGCATAGGCATCTCGACGGCGTTAGCATATGCCCAACCTGCTTGAACGAAAGGCAGAAGAGTGGTTTGGAACCCCCGAGAAGAAGGCACGTCTGCTACAGTGGCTCGTGTACATCTCGAACCTGTACGTGCTCTTCGGGGTGTTCGTCCTCATTTATGTTCTGTACGGCGATCATCTGATCGCCCTCTGGAACTCACTGAGGTAGAGATGAGAGAGGGAACATGGGTCCCACCAGCTCGGGGTCCAGGTTCGCTCAACTCCTATTTTTTGTCTGATTTTAAAAGTTTGATGAGGCTGCGATCTCTTTGAGCTGGGCCATCCTGTAGCCACAGATCACCTGCCTCCTTCCCGAGATAGTCTCGTCGAGGTCTAAGTCGCCGGTGTCGACGAGAAGGCGGGGTGTCTCCTTCAGCTTGTGAGGCGTGGCGACGATGATGAGGTTCTCTGGCCCCGCCTTCCGGAGGACTTTGGGGCTGATCTGCTGGCTTCCCCTCCCCAAAACGAAGCCCTGGGCGCCGATGGGGCTGACTATGATCTTCGCTCGTTCTACTTCATCTATTATTCTTAGAATGTCCCGTTCCGAGGCGTCGCGGCAGATCAATCGACCGTCTTTGACGACGTCGACTCCGAGGAGGGTCTTCTCGACCCCCAGGACTTCGGCGATCTTGGCGGTGGTCGTCCCGGCCCCCAGTATGTAGGCCGAGCCGTCCCGCATGAACTCCGAGGCGAATATTGCGATCTCTTCTTTGAACTCCTCCTCGGAGCTGGCGGAGTAGATCTGTTTTCTCTCCTGGACCAGGGCGGGCTGGTAGGGGGTCGCGGCTATGCCGTAGATCTTGGTATCGAGGGTTCCGGCCCGGTACTTCTCCTCGTCGACGTCCACGATCTCAGTCTCTCTCACTTTGAGATCCCCTTCCAGGTATCCCCGGATCAGATCGCCCGCCGCTTTTGGGCTGATGGCGAAAACTCCCGAGTGCATCTTGACGCCCGCGGGGATGCCGATGGTGGGAACCATTGATCCGATGACGTCTGAGACGTCCCGGGCGGTCCCGTCGCCGCCGCAGAAGACGACCAGGTCGACACCCTCCTGGATAAAAGATCTGCAGACCTCATTTGTGTCTTCGGCGCTCGTTTTCTCTGTGGCCTGGAAGACGACCTGGAATTCGAGGCCTGCTCTTCGGAGCACGTTCTCCCCCATATCGCCGCTGGCAGTTAAAAAGAGGGCTTCGATCCCCAAAAGCTCTGCGAGGGCCGTCTCGGCCCGGTGGGGGGAGGTCGGCTGAGCGCCCCTGGCCTTCGCCTCTAAAGCAAGGCCGTCGGTCCCCTTGAGGCCGACGGCCCCGCCCATCCCGGCGACGGGGTTTATCAAAAACCCCACCTTTTTCAGGCTCTTCATCCCCTTTCAGAGCTCGGAACTCAGAACTTGGGGATCTTCGCCAGGGACTGCTTCACCAATTCCGCCGGGTACTCGTAGTCTTCGAGGTTGCCGGAGAAGTAGGCGTCGTAGCTGGAGAGGTCGAAGTGGCCGTGGCCGCTGAGGGAGATGACGATCGTCTTCTCTTCGCCGGTCTTCTTGCAGGCGATGGCGTCGTCGATGGCGGGCTTCAGGGCGTGGGATGCCTCCGGAGCTGGGAGGATCCCTTCGGTCCTTGCGAAGGTGACTGCAGCCTTGAATACCTCGTTCTGGTGGAAGGACATGGCCTCGATCACGCCGTCGTGGACGAGGTTGCAGAGAAGCGGGGCGTCGCCGTGGTAGCGAAGCCCGCCGGCGTGGATCGATGGCGGGATGAAGTCGTGGCCCAGGGTGTACATCTTGAGGAGGGGTGTGAGCCTAGCGGTGTCCCCGAAGTCGTAGGCGTAGAGGCCTTTCGTCAAGGTCGGGCAGGCGGCGGGCTCGCAGGCGACCATCCTGATCTCCTTTTTATCCTTCAGTTTGTCGGGAACGAAGGGGAAGACCATTCCAGGGAAGTTGGAGCCTCCGCCGACGCAGCCGTATATGACGTCGGGATAGTCGTCGACGATCGCCAGCTGTTTTTTCAGCTCCTGGCCCTCGACGGTCTGGTGGAGGAGGACGTGGTTTAAGACCGACCCCAAAGCGTAGTTCGTGTTATCGTGGGTGGCGGCGTCCTCGACGGCCTCGGAGATGGCGATCCCCAGGCTTCCGCCGGTATCGGGGTGCTCTTTTAAGATCGCCCTTCCGGAGTTGGTCAGCTCGCTTGGGCTGGCGACGCACTCGGCGCCCCAGACC
>JBFESM010000163.1:0-4653 GCA_041548445.1 Methanothrix sp.
ACAGATGAGGAGGCGGGGCCCGCGCTCAACCAGAGGCCTGTGAATGTGGCCGAAGACCAGGGCGTCCACCTCCATCTCCCTCGCCAGAAACTCCGCGCCCGTGAGGTCCGATGAGTAAGAGGCCCTGTGAACCAGGCCGATCCTCACGTCCTCGACCTCCACTATCCTCCTCTCGGGCAGGAGGGCCTTCACCTCTGGAAAGTCGGAGTTGCCGCATACAGCTTCGAGTTGTCCGAGATCACAGAAGGTCTCGTAGACCTCAAGGCTCACGAAGTCCCCGGCGTGAAGGACGAGGTCGGCTCCTTTCGCCATATCGATGAGGTTCTTTGGGATCTGGGATCCCAGCTCGATATGGGTGTCGGAGACGGCTACGATCCTTTTCATGCGTGAAGCCTTTTCATCCCCGCTTCTTCGATCCCCAGAAACTCCGCCCCCACGGCGACGACGCTGTTGGTGAATATCGAGGCGTTGATCTCGAATATCGGGTACCTGTGCATGCTGTACTCCGAGACGAGCCAGCTTGTAGTCCTGCGGCTCCCGCATATCTGGTCCAGGTAATCCTCGGAGACAGGTATGTAGACTATGTCCTCCTCGCGGCCCTTCTTCTTCATCAGCTCCACAAGCTCCGACGAGACGTTTGTCGTTATCGGCAAAACGTCTGCTCCCATCTTAAAGGCGCTTTTGACCCCTTCGAGGCACTCATAGGTGTTTCCACTCCCGGTTATGGGCACGTAAACGTCGCCGATCTGAAAGCTGGGGGTGTTGAAATCCCTCTCCCAGTAGCTGGTCTTGTTGAGGTGGGTGAACCTCATCTCGAAGGCTCTCGCCACAAGCCCCGACCTTCCAACGCCGCCTATGATGTACCTGCCGCTCCGGGGAAAGAGCCTATCAAACCACCTTGCAAGCCCGTTCTCGTCCACCCGGGAGATCAGCCTGCACTGGCCTGCAAAGTCCTTTATGGTGGATAGGTAGCTCTCGCAGGCCTCGTTTCTGTCGCCCTCAATCCTGCCCTGAACCTCCTTGAAGACCGCGTTCAAGAACGCGAGCACCTCCAATTCGAACTCCGTTCCCATCGGAGAAAGCTTGGAGGTCCTGGTCATGTCCTCGTCGTACTTCGTCTTCCCCTTGATCACCAGAACCGAGCCGTTCTCGTAGCTCTCCACCAGCCTGTGGGCCGTACCCTCCTCGTTGGCGGTGATCAGCCTGATCTCCCCGCCCTGGTTTATTATGTCCTCGATGTACTTGTTAACCGCAGGAGTCTCGCCTGACCCCGAGACCGCGACCCCCAGGTTCTTCCTTGTATTCCGGAAGTGCTTCTGGACAGGGTCCTCCATGGTGCAGGGGAAGGCGTTGAAGTGGTTGTAAAGGAGCTGGATGAAGCTGTAGAGGGATAGTGCGCTCCTCCCGGCCGCGAGGCCGTAGACGAAGTTGTTCTCGTCTTTTGCGCTCAAAAACGACGCCAGCGAATCCGCAAAAGCGTTTACGCACCCCAGGTCAAGCTTTCCGAGTTTCTCTATAAACTTGCACTGGAGGGCGGTAGCATCTTTGTAAGTGTCGATCAGACCTGCCATATAAGAGAAAAAGTCAGGCGAGTGGAAGATAATAAGCCTTTGCCCTTTAGCTTATGATCTCCGAAAGTCTGCCCTGGTCCCTGGCGAGGCTGATCTCCTGACCGATCCTTCTGCCGTTGGATAGGTCCTTCTCGATCAGGTCCGAGTAGGATGAGCCGCTGATGAAGACGTTGGTTCCGGCGACGATCCGCGCCGAGATCTCGAAGACCTTGAACTTCAGGTCGTCGGTGACGATCGTCTCCAGGCAGAAGGGTCCTATCATCCCTCCGAAAAGGTCCAAAGAGGCCTCTACGACCCTCTCCCCAAGCTCGAAGGCCTTCGGGAGGAGAGACTCCCTCAGAACGAGAGGAATGTTTCCTGTGACGACGAAGCTTGGAAATATCCCCGCAGCCTCCAGCTCGTCCATCGACCCTATCCTGAATATCTCGTCGGCGTTGCTCTCGACCCTCCGGTCGATCCCCAGCATCTCCAGGGTCCCCTTGCTGAGGGTGTACCCGTGGGACCGGATGGGCGAGTAGAAGTAGTGTATGTAGTACCTGGTTCCCAGTATGAACTCCTGGATTGTGTGCCGCTGGGTGGAGTCGACCTTGCTCAGGTATTCATTCTTGCTCTTGGATATGAAAAAGCCCTTGCCGCCCTTTGCGCCGTGATACTTGACGATCACTGGCCGGTCGATCTCTTCGGGGGTCGCAAACCTCATGGGAAGGTCGATTCCGGCTTTGAGGAGCCATTCTCGCTCCATCTCCCGGTCGCTCTCCCAGGCGAGTGACCTACGGTTTCCGAAGGTCGGAACCGGCATCTTCTCGAACTTCTCGGTGCCCAGGTACTCCACCAGCGAGCCGTGAGGCACTACTATCGCATTCTCCTCCACGAGCCGATCGCTCTCATCGAGAAGGGCCCCGTAGCTGTCCAGGCTCAGAAAAGAGTCGGGCTTTGCCAGCGGGAAGGCGTCGTAGAACTTGGGCGGCCGTCCCATGCATATCCCCAGGGTCTTGAAACCCTCCTTGCGAGCCCCATGAAATATCTGGAGGCTGCTATGAGAACACACTGTGGCAATAGTTAACTCTTTTGGATCGTATCCTTCCAAGATTTCTTGTATTTTTCTCTTATCTATCATATATACAACCTTTGGAACGAAATAACATGATCTACGAGTACATAAGGCCTTCGACAGGACCAAGATTGCTGAGCATTAAACGTTAGGAATAGATCTGCCATCTTGATATTACAGGTACCATATGCGTCCCCAGAATAAGTTAAAATATCTTCGGAGAGACCCCATATCATGCGCGCTTCTTTCAGGAGAGATACCACGGAGACCGAAGTCGAAGTATCCCTGGACCTCGAAGGGTCGGGAAGCTCCGAGGTGGAGACGGGAGTTCCTCTTCTCGACGAGATCCTCAAGATTCTGGCCCAGTCATCAGGATTCGATATCGAGGTCAGGGCCAGGGGGGACCTGCCTACGGGAGATCACCACACCGTCGAGGACGTCGCCATCACCTTTGGCCAAGTCCTGGCCAAGCTGGCCGAGGTTGGGATCGGAAGCTCCTTCGTGCCCTCCGGAGAGGCTTTGGCCTTCGCAGCCGTCAGGTTCGGGTCACCGGGATACAGTGACGACGCCAAGTTCCAGGGCAGGTCCCTGGAGGGGATGCAGCTGGAGAACCTCGGCCACTTCATGAGGACCCTCGCTTACAACGGCAGGTTCACCCTTCACGTCGGGACCACTGGAGGCGATGACTGGCAGAAGGTCGAGGCTCTGTCTCACTCTCTGGGCCGGGCCCTGAAGAGGGCGGTTCGGGACGGCTGGATAGATCAGAAATAGAATTAGAATGCGGATAAAGGCGAACGGTTTCAGGAATGGCAGGAGCCGCTCTGGGTGGGCTCGACGAAGATCTCCGACGTCGCGATGGCGTTGCCACCTCTTGCGGTGTTTATGGATATGACGATTATGTTCCTCACATCGATATCCATGTAGTTAACATCTGTGGGTACAGATTGGAACTGACCTTGACTGGTGACGGAATTTCGTCTCTCTGTGTTGATCGCCACCACACCCTGGAAAGTCTCCTCATCTTCGGGATCCTCGAAGAAGGAGAAACCGGTCAGATCCGATAGGGAAGATTCGAACGTGGTGCTCTTTGTCAAATCGTCCGAGCTGAGAATGCCAAGCTTCACAGATGAACCGGGCTTGGCGAACTCCTCATGAAACCCCCTGACCTGATCGAGGGACTCTGGATAGCTGGGCTCCGCTGCTGAGGGAAGATTCTCCGCCCAAGCGACGGTGCAAACCGTACCAAAAATGAGGAGCATGCCCATCAGCGCGAGGCCGATGGGCTTCCTGTTTGTCTCCATGGTGTTCCTATTCAATCAAAGCGGGCAGCAGCCGTTAGGACAGCAGCCTGTCTGGGTCGTCTTGATGTTCACCTGGTTGTCAGCGTATCCGGCCCCAAAAGCATGGGCAACCTGGTCACCAGAGGTGATCATCTCCATGTTCACGACTCTGGAGTCGTATATGCCCTGGACCTCCTTTATTGCAGTGAGGTCCGGACCAGCATCTGTTAAGCTAACCTGTTGCTGTTCGGTGCCATTGTTGAACAGAGACCCGGCAGTCTGGTCCTTCTCAAGGTTGAAAGCGTTCTTGGCTATCGGATTTGCACCCGCGAACCCGAAGGTCCATGCTTCCTGATCGCCCTGCTTGACGAAGTCGAAGTTCATGTTCGCTGGGAACGTGCCGAGGGCCATGGCGCCTTCGACAGAGTTGAGCGATGCTCCGTCACCGCACTGTACCTGTGCCATCGCTGGAGCGGCAAAGAATGCTACTACCAGCACAAATAGCGCTGCAAATTTCTCTATAGTCTCACCCCTTCATTGCGTGATTCATCTATACTTACGTGATGGTCATATTTGTATTTTTTGGTATACGTATTCTTGGGCATCCGAACGACCCACCACAAATTTATTACATACTAATAAAATATTTCTATCGAAGAAAACCATCCCGCGCTTGTGTGTTCGATTTCGTTAATATTTCCAGAAGACCTTCCAATTTTTTAGATACGCACATGGGTCGAATAAAGATGAA
>JBFESM010000164.1:0-4590 GCA_041548445.1 Methanothrix sp.
ATCCCAGTCCTGGACCTTCTGCCATGCACCGCCTGTAGACGGTCCTTTCAGGAAGAACCTGTAGTATATGGTGTCGCCAGGCTCGGGTCCACTCGCGCTGGCAGTCCATTTTATTGTTGTTCCTACATTCTGCGGGCTTGTCGGGCTTGGCGTCAACGAGTTGAATACTGGCGGCTGGTTTGTTGTAGATGTAGGTCCAACTACTATAGCGGCAGGACCACTCCCTTTTGTTTCAGCTTCAGTTACCGTGAAATCCACAATTATGTAGTCGCCCCAGGTACCGGCAGCGACGTTTTCGGGGTCGCCGATCCAGACGTCGATCTGGTAGTCTCCGCCCTGATCGGGTGTCCAATCCCACTTGTTGCTGTTGTTCCAGTCCTGCTCAAGTTGCCACACTCCGCTAGTTGAGGGGCCCTTGAGGTAGAACCTGTAGGAGATGGGATCGCCATCAGGGTCCGTGGCGGTGGCGGTCCACTTTATTTTAGTTCCTACGTCCTGCGGACTGGCCTTGTTCGAAGTCAGATCTTCAGCGACCGGTGGATCGTTGGCCACCGCCGCAGAAGCCGCAAAAAATCCAAGAATCAATAGCGTAAGAGCTAATCGTAACGCGTTCCTGCAACTGCGTTTTATAAAGTCGCCGGAGGCGTTTTTTAATCCGACCTCGGCGTCCACTTTTGGTGAGGGATCTTTCATCTCCAATACCTCTCAGCTTTCGACCACAAATTCATTTTAACAGATTCATTCTCTGACCGAAACCGACGATTTGTGATTTTAAGTATCTATTTTTCACATCAGATTCTCGTCGGGGCCGGATTCCGAGCCCCCGTTTCACGTGAACGAGATGTAAGTCGCGTATAGATATGCAATTTAATCAGTATGTATCTCATGACAATAAAGTTTGTCGGACGAAGGAACCCAGAAATGGAAAGAAAGCCAAAACCGGTTCGATCGAGGTCGAATCGCCATCGCTTCTCTCTGGGGCGGAGATCAGCGGCTTGGTCGATGGCCGGCATCGTTCGAATGTGGCCTTGGGTCCGTGTCGCAAAGTTGCAAAAACGAAAAAAGATCAGGCGAAGGGATGTTTCGCCGAGTCCTTCTTCGCGAGCGCCTCTTTCACAGTAGGCTCGCCCTTCATCGCCCGCTCGATGGCGAGCTTTGTGGCCCTGTAGTTGTAATCCTGGACCTTCTTTTTGTCTTCGGCGTCCCACTCGATGAAGACCGAGACTATGATCAACAGGTCTTCGGCATCCGCTTCGGGGATCGTCCCCTCGGCCACGCAGTCCATCACGGCCTTTGCCACCGCCGTTTGGGCAGGGCCGAAGATCAAAAGGGCCTGGCTGGCGCTGTTGATCGTCACCTTGTTCACCATGAGGGTGGCGGGCTTGGGCTGAAGGTTCGGCTCGAGGACCGCGAGAAGCGGGGTGTGGCCCATCCTCGGCGAGGCGAGGGCCGTCACGAAGGCCTGCTCCACGGCGCTTCCCTTTCTCCCGATGACGAGGTCTATGTGGGCGATCTCGGGCCCCTCTCCCACCAGCGCCTCTCCTATGAGGGCGTTTTCGAAATGATGAGTCATGTTTCTATCTCCCCGGGACTGACATATGAGGTTAGTCTCATCAGACCTATTCGAGATGATGTTTTATATATTTTCTCTATTTTCTCAGGAGATGCCGATCCCGGACCGTTGGAGTGATAAGCCGTCAGAGCCGATGATCCGTCAATCCGGAGGATGAGTCGATAGATGAAGAACGTCGCCTGGGCCGTCACGGGGGCTGGCCACTACCTGGCCGATAGCGTGGCGGCGATGAGGGAGATTTCGCAAAAAAACAGGGTCTGCACCTTCGTCTCCAGGGCCGGAGAGGAGGTCGCGAGGATGTACGGTCTCTTCGATCAGCTTTCTGAGATCTCGGGGGGCGGATACCTGGAGGAGATATTTCTGGAGCGCGAGGAGGGCGCGAGCAGCCCGAAGACCGGCCGGTTCATGATGAACAGGTTCGATCTGTTGATAATCGCTCCCGCCACCGCCAACACCGTAGCCAAGATCGTCTGCGGAATCGCCGACAGCCTTCCGACGAACGCCGCGGCCCTCGCCAACAAGGCGGGAGTTCCCGTCTACGTTCTTCCCACCGACGTTCTGGAGAGCGCAGAGACTGAGCCCCCTTACACCATCGACAGGGATCTATGCAGGCGGTGCGAGGTCTGCGAGCCAAAGGAGGCCTGTCCCAAGGGCGCCATTGAGGAGCAGATCGACCTTTCGAGGTGCGACGGCTGTGGGACCTGCAGGGATCTATGCCCCTACGGCGCCATAAGGAAGGCCGCGATCTCCGTCGTGACGAGGCCTCTGGACAAGGAGAACATCGAGCGGCTGAGGGCGATCCCAGGCTTTGTCGTCCTTGAGGGGACCGAAGATATCGAGAAGCTGGTCTGATACGTTCTTAACGGGATGTAAGGTTTATCATCTAAAATCGTCTAAAGGCGAGATAAATCGAGGCGAGAATGTTAGTGCTGGTAGTAAACAACTATGGTCAGTTCAACCACCTGATCCACCGAAGCGTAAGGGACCTGGTCTCCGCGAAGATGATCTCCAACCAGACTCCGGCAGAGGAGATCGAAGCCGACGGCCTGATCCTCGGCGGAGGGCCCACCCTCGAGCGGGCCGGAAACTGCTCTGAGTATCTGACGAAGCTTGAGATGCCGATCCTCGGAATCTGTCTCGGCCTCCAGGTGATGGCCGAGACCTTCGGGGGAAAGGTCGAGAAGGGCGCCGTCGGCGGGTACGCCGAGGTGGACGTCGAGGTGCTGGAGGAGGACGATATCCTGAAGGGCCTACCCCCGAAGATCAAGACCTGGGCCTCTCACGCCGACCAGGTTGTGTCTCTTCCGCAGAACTTCCAGGTTCTGGCGAGGTCTGAGGTCTGCGAGATCGAGGCGATGAGGCACGAGACGCGGCCCCTTTATGGAGTCCAGTGGCATCCCGAGGTCGTCCACACCGAAGGAGGCATCCGGCTTCTCGAAAACTTCCTTGAGGTATGTCGGAGATAGGTGGGTCCGTCGACCCTTCCGGCATCGAGGAGATGCTGGCGGATCTCGCGCTCCAGCTTGAGCGGGCCGAGAGCCTATCCGCGGAGACCATCGCCCGCGAGATAAGGCGGATCGGCTTTCGGTGCGAGCGGTGCGGCGACTGCTGCCGGGGCGAGGAGAACAGCGTCGTCGTCTTCCCCTTTGAAATCAGGGCGATCATGGCCGCGACGGGCGGCGAAGGCTGGCTGGATGCCGCCGAGCCCCCCCTGGAGGGCGAGTGGGACGTTGATGGGAACTTTCACACCCTGGAGTGGCGCCTACGAAAAGTGGGCCGTGACTGCAAGTACTATTCTGAGGAAGGGTGCAGGATCTACGAGGCAAGACCACTCCTCTGCAAAACCTACCCCTTTTACCTGGAGGAGGGCCGTCTCCGCTGGTCCGAGTGCCGGGGGCTCGGAGGCGAGATCGGCCCCGAGGAGGCCCACAAGCTCGCCGAGCTTCTAAAAAGAAGGCAGATCGTCGAGATCAGAGTGGCGATCGATCTCATAAGAAAGTACGAGGATTTCGAGAGGGGCGAGCCGTCGCCTCACGGCAAATGCGTCGTCCACGACAGCGAGGGCGAGCACGAGATCGAGTGGTCCGAGATTCCGGGGGCTCTTGGAAGGCGGCTTCGAAAGGTTCAGAAATGGTAAAGACGTCGGATGCTATCTGTTTGCCGCTGACGGAATCAATTCTCTTAACTTCTCTTCGGCAGGATCTATCACGCGTTCTTTGAGGTTTTCGAGCAGCATCTCTCGGCTGTCGTATCTGTAAATTTTAAGGACCCAGTCGAAACATTCGATGCTGTCGAAAAGCCCATATTCAAATTCTGAACTGAGGATCAGAGGCTGGACCGGAACAGATGGAAGTTTTGGAACGATGCGCTCTAGTTCGGCGGGAATGCTCTTCGCATCAGTGATATCTGCAATAATGAACTTGGACATGTGGGCGAGAGTAGAAACCGTTTCGGCTGTATTTCGACGGACCGGTTTCTCGAAATCGAACATGAGGGGCAGATAGTCACGCCGCCTCAGCTCTTCCCGGATGGCGTCCAACACCATTTTTCGTTCTTCTTTGAAACTGCCCAGAATGAGCACCGCCTTTTTGGCTATTGTGTCGATCACGTCTCGTATCTTTGGGTTGTGAAGGAGCAGATATATGAACTGAGCAACTTCGAGATTATCCACAGTGATGGTTGGCTCGTCATAAGGGGTGATTATAAGATTTGACTGATCTTCGGGTATGCCTTCTAATCGCCAGGCAGAAATTCCATAGACCCTACTACCTGTAAGTTTTACCCCCTCTATTTTTGTCTCAACAAGCGAGGCCTTGCTAAGATCAGCTTCATTCAAGTTAGCTCCGATCAGGGTTGTCTCAATCAGATGCGCACCAATCAGGTTAGTTATGGTCAGATTAGCTCCAGTCATGTCAGCTTCGATTAGGCGAGCCCACCTCAAGTCCGCGCCGGTCATGTCGGCCTCCCTCAAGCTAGCCTTAGTTAAATTAGCGCGCCACAGTCGAGCCCCTCTAAGG
>JBFESM010000165.1:0-4552 GCA_041548445.1 Methanothrix sp.
GGCTTTTTCGGACCGGAAAATTTCGGTCGCTCTCTTTCCAATCGCCTCTTCCGGCTTCAAGTCGGCGATCAGCTCGATCTGAGGGTTTGCATCCTTTATGACATAATCCGCTGGCTCGTTCTGAGCATCGCGAACGAACTCGTAGAGGACGAAACCCTCGTTCATGTTCTCGAAGAGGGCTCTGTACTTCTCCTCGCTTTCGAGAACTGCCATCTTGGTCCTCTGCCGTTCTGCAGCCTGCCGGATCTGGTGGGTCAGCTCCGCGTAGAGCACCTTGGGATTGGCATCTTTTTGGAGGTAGTAATCGGCTCCATTGTTGAGGGCCTCGATCACCACCTCTTCTCGACCCTTTCCCGTGAAGAGGATGAAAGGGACGTCCGAGTCCCGTCTTCTGACCTGCTTCAGAAACGATATGCCGTCCATCTCTGGCATCACGTAATCGGAGACGATAACATCGTAAGGCCCGTCTTTAAGCTTCTCCATAGCCTCTTTCACCGATCCGATGGCATCAACCCTTATATAGCCGGACCTTTCGAGGAATATCTTCGTTATGTCCAGCACCGCAGGGTCGTCGTCTACCATCAGAACTCGAATCATGCTATATCTCCAGCCGGGTTTCTCGCATTACCAACGAATGGTCTCAGTTAGAACATACTCCGCAATGACTATAATGCCTTTCCGGTAATGTTATTGGAACTTCGATGAAGTCAAACTGGCGACGCTAACTGCTGCTGAAAATACATTGGAATAACTTGCGCCGGCGCCAATTAGAGTGAAAATATGTGGCTTTGTCAAATCCGGGCGAGCGGAGGGGAGGCGGCTAGATATTTCTGGCGACTACGACAACATATATAATTAACAATAGAGAGCTTAAACGCCTGCTTGTCTTCCGAGGTGATAAGTTTTGAGGATGGGGCTATTGCTGGTGCTGGGATCGCTGATTCTTTCTGCGTCGTCGAGTTGGGCGCAACCTGAAGAGGAATGGAACAAGACCTTCGGCGGGCCGGGTCACGAAGTGGGCGGGCCCGTATCGAATACCGGAGACGGCGGCTACGTCTTGACGGGCATGACCGAGTCTTACGGAGCCGGAAACGGCGATCTTTGGCTGTTGAAAGCGGATCGCAACGGCAGCAAAGTCTGGGACCGCACCTTCGGCGGAGGGGGCGTCGAGGTGGGGGAGTCGGTCCATCAGACGAAGGACGACGGCTATGTCGTCGTCGGCTACACCACCTCCTTCGGCGCTGGAAATAAAGACGCGTGGCTTTTGAAGACCAACTCTGATGGGAATGATGAATGGGATGAACTCCTGGGCGGTCCCGGAGACGATGCCGCCTGGTCGGTGGAGGAGACAAACGACGGCGGCTACGTCGTCCTCGGATACACAGACTCTTACGGCATTGGAAAATTCGACGTCTGGCTGGTGAAGACCAACGCCGACGGCAGAGAGGAGTGGAACAGGACCTTCGGCGGGCCGAGCGATGACGAAGGGATGTCGGTCTTAGAGACGAGAGACGGCGGGCTCATTATCGCAGGGAGGACCGACTCTTACGGCGTCGGCGGGTACGACGCCTGGCTGATAAAGACCGATGCCGAGGGCAACGAACTTTGGGACAGGACCTTTGGGGGGGCGGAGCAGGACGGCATCTGCGCGGTACAGGAGATTGATGACGGATACGTCGCTGCTGGTTTTACGAACTCCTTTGGGTCCGGGAAGTACGAAGTATGGCTCTTGAGGACCGACTCGGAAGGCGTGGAACTTTGGAACAGTACCTTCGGAATCTCTGCCGGGGATTTTGGCAGCTCGGTCGAAAAGACGATTGATGGCGGCTACATCATCACGGGCTGGACTTCCCGCGACGGAACCAGGGCCAGCCCCGATGACGCGCTGCTGATAAAGACCGATTCTGAGGGCGGGGTGGAGTGGATGGCTCTCCTCGGAGGCGATGGAACCCAGAGCGGCATTTCAGTCCTCCAGACCGAAGACGACGGCATCGTCGTATCAGGGTTTTCGAACCGTGGTGGGGCAGGTGGTTTTGATCTCTGGATGACGAAATTGAGGGATGGCCGACCGGTGATGGGCTGAACGAAGATCTCCAAAATCTCCTATTTGTTGATCTTCGCAAGCACCAGATCTGCGTTTCCAGAATCGATCGTCCAACCGGTAGTGACATAGCCGCCGTCTTCGGCCTCCAGGACCGATGACCCCTCCTCTCGCCCCGACTCGCCGAAGGTGATGTCCCACTCCTTCGTTCCCGACCCGTCGGTCTTCAAAAGCCACGAGTACAGCCCTCCGGCCGAGCTCCAGCCACCGATTATGTAGCCGCCGTCCTCCGTGGCCTGGACCGAGGTTGCAACGTCTCTGCCCGAATCCCCTACGCTGAAGATCTTGCCCCGTATCGCAGATCCGTTGGGATCGGTTCTGATCAGCCACGCATCCCCTGCCGAAGCCTCGCCGTCCAGAGGGACGCTCGCCCCGCCCGCCGCAATGTACCCGCCTCCTGGCGTCTGCTGGACAGACTCGCCGATGTCGTCTCTAGATCCCCCGTAGGTGACGTTCCAGACTTCCGCCCCTTCCGAGTCGGTCTTTAAAAGCCACAGATCTGTTCCGGCGGCGCCGAAGGACTCGGTGAAGCCCGTGAAGATGTACCCCTCATTCTCCGTCTCCTTTACGGAGCGGCCGCCGTCGTCTTTTGCGCCCCCATAGGTCCGATTCCACAGCTCATTTCCCTCGGCATCGGTCTTGATGAGCCAGGCATCTTTGCCGCCTGCGCCGAAAGATTCGGTCTCTCCGAGGACTATGTAGCCGCCGTCTCCGGTTTTTTCGAGGGAATAAGCCCATTCGTAGCCGGGCCCGCCGAAGGTCTCGTTCCAGATCTCTCCACCCTTCGAGTCTGTTTTTATCAGCCAGGCGTCAAAATCCCCGGCACCTCGATAATTCGTCCCGCCGGTGACGATGAGCTCGCCGTCCGAGGTCTCCAAGACCGCCATGGCTTCCTCGTCGCCGGGGCCGCCGTAGGTCCTGTTCCAGCG
The DNA here is from genome assembly GCA_041548445.1 of Methanothrix sp. Taxonomy (GTDB): domain Archaea; phylum Halobacteriota; class Methanosarcinia; order Methanotrichales; family Methanotrichaceae; genus Methanocrinis. Next base: position 3,031 of record JBFESM010000165.1, read on the forward strand.
CTCTCTTCCCTTCGAGTCCGTCGATATCAGCCAGGCGTCGTACCCACCGGCGCCGATGGAGTTCGTCCTTCCGGCGACTATGAGGCCGCCGTCCTCGGTCTCCACGACCGAGTTTCCCACGTCAAAGCCCGGACCGCCAAAGGTCGCCCTCCAGACCACCCCCTCAGTTTCGAAAGTGCCAAAGGCGTAGAGAATGAGTACAAGAGTTATCATCAGCGCCGCCCCCAATATCAGGGGCTCGTCGCTGAATTTCGTGGAGGCGATTACCGACTTTATTTTACGGATCATCCGCTTAATCGAGGATTCGGCGCCCAGACGTTCGGACATGACACTCTCCTTCACCCGAGATCTAGTTTGCTCAGGTTCATTTTTCGCGTTAAGCTTTTTGGTCAGTCGCTGATTTTTTCACGTTTCAGACGGATCCCAATCGATGGAGGGCTTCAGCGGTTTGATGGGATGGTCTTGTGGCTGCTCTTCGTAGACGAAGATATCCTCGATTTTGACGCCGAAGATCCTTGCCATCTTGAAGGCCAAGTCTAGAGATGGGTTGTACTTGTCCTTCTCTATCGCGATTATCGTCTGCCTCGTCACGCCCAGCTTTTTTGCGAGCTGCTCCTGAGTCAGATCGTGAACCGCCCTGTAGACCTTGATCTTATTCCTCATCGAAAGGCTCGTATCCATATCGTCTGTTGTAGTACCCGTACAGAACTGAGTATAATATCATCAGAGCACAGGCAGAGAAGGCAAGCGCAAATCCGGTGTTGGTGTGCTCTGGCTGGTCATTTCTCAGGGCTATTAATAAAACGCCGGCAAAGGCGCTCGTCGCTGCAAAGATCTCCATTGCGACCTTGGCTGCTCGTTCGCTCACCCTCTCATCCCTTTCGTCCGCCACCACATCTTCGACGCTTGTTTTGCATAAATAAAACAAAATTGCACCCATGGCCGCTGAGATCACGACGAGCGCGGCATCGGCAGCCGCGGCAAACCAGCCAGCCAGAGCCACCGTGGCCACTATTATAATCATTCTGCAGATCTTGGAGTGTTTCGCTTCCATCGCCATCACGATGTAAATCTTGTATTACATTTAGTTATATAAACTTAACTATTCTAAGTTCATTATCCAGATCTGGCGAGATTTCGGAAGATCGCATTTCTCTTTTGTTGAAACACTCTCCCGCTTAAGCTGAGTTCATCGCCCTAAGATATGACATAGATTCTTTACAGATAGTAAAGTTAATATAACATTATGTAAGTCAGGGATGACATAGGGTGGGGGAGTTGGGGTGGTGTCTTCACGGCCTCTGGTCTGTGAAGCTGGTTGATTGACGGTCGTGCTCAAGGCCGAGGGCTGGGGTCTGCCCACCTGCTCCAGCCCAATTTTTACCTTTTTATCTTGAAAAGAGGCGATGGAGTTGGAGGAGATGAGGGGAGTTGGGAAAATACCGCCTGATTTGATGGCATCGGTCAGGCTTGCCGCGGTCATCGCGGCGCTGATGGCGCTCTGCATCTGCGCCCTGGCGGA
>JBFESM010000166.1:0-4548 GCA_041548445.1 Methanothrix sp.
CACGATTTTCGAAACCTCTCCTCTGAGAAGATAAGGCCCACAACTCGAAATTTGATGAGGCTCGACATTTCGGAGAAGAACGGTTCGGTAATCCTGGACGTCAGGTCCGACGGCTTTCTCTGGAACATGGTGAGAAAGATCGTATCCGTCCTAGAGATGGTGGGGTCTGGAAAGCGAGATCTGGACTGGGTTCGAGTCCTCCTCGATTCCGAGAAGAACCAGGGCGTTGTCGCGGCCCCCGCTGAAGGCTTGATCCTGATGGACGTCGGCTATCGTGGCGTTGAGTGGACCGTCGAGCCCTACTCCATGAGGATGGCCCAGGAGAGGATGTCAAAAGTTTGGAGAAAAGAGATGGCCCTGGCGGAGGCCACGGGGATCCTGGCCAGGTCCATGTCCGTCTGAGGCGCTTTACAGTTACAGTTCGATGTTCAAAGGATTATCTCGATTCCCAGCTCTTCGGCCAGCTCCTTGTAGCGGTTCCGGATGGTGACCTCAGTCACCCCGGCGACGTCCGCCACCTCTCGCTGGGTTCTCCGATCGCCGCAGAGGATCGAGGCGATGTATATGGCCGCTGCCGCAACGCCCGTGGGGCCCCGGCCGCTTGTAAGCTCCTTTTCGGCTGCCTGGCGGAGTATCTCTATCCCCTTCGCCTGGACCTCGCCTTTGAGGGAGAGGCCGGAGCAGAAGCGGGGGATGTAGTCGATGGGGCTTGTGGGCATCAGCTTGAGGGATAGCTCCCTTGATACGAACCGATAGGTTCGTCCGATCTCCTTTCTGCTGACCCTTGAGACCTCGGCGATCTCGTCGAGGGTCCTTGGAACGTTGCACTGCCTGCAGGCCGCATAAAGGGCCGCAGCGGCGACGCCTTCGATGCTCCTTCCCCTGATCAGGTTCTTGTCGACGGCCTTCCTGTAAATTACTGCGGCCGTCTCCCTCACGTTTCTTGAGAGGCCCAGGGCCGAGGCCATCCTGTCGAGTTCAGACAACGCGAAAGCGAGGTTTCTCTCGGTGGCGTTGCTGACCCTGATCCTCCGCTGCCACTTTCGCAGGCGATAGAGCTGGGCCCTGTTCTTGGAGGAGATCGTCTTGCCGTAAGAGTCCCGGTTCCTCCAGTCTATCATTGTTGAGAGACCCTTGTCATGGATGGTGTAGGTCATGGGAGCGCCAACCCTCGACCTCTTCATCCTCTGGTCGTGATCGAAGGCCCGCCACTCAGGACCCTGGTCGATGAAGTTCTCGTCTATGACGAGACCGCAGTCGCTGCAGACGAGTTCCGCCCTCTCGTAGTCATGGACCAGGGCGTGACTGCCGCACTCAGGACACTCGACGATGAACTTCTCGAACTCGTCTACCTTCTCCTTCTCTCGCCTGAGCTTGATCTTCTCCTGGATCTTCTCTTTCTCAGACCGTTCGATCTCCCTAATCTTTTCTATTTCTTCCACCAAATCCGCGCTCCTCGAAATAGAGTTTTTTTCCCAGATGAACTGCTGCATCGACGTTTCGATAGGGCTTAACGACGATGTAGGGGTGATCCGTCGGACCGAATATGTCAAAAACCCGGCCGATCCTAGCTTTCTTGTGATCTACAACCACAGAATTGATCCTTGGAAGCTCTGCTTTTTTTTCGCTACTTATCGGCTCTCCGCGCACAATCAACTTCTTCTGAACGAAATGATGGGTGGTGCCCAACCTTTTCAACCGGTCACCTCACCTCAGCTTGTTCGGATCAATCTTATATAAAGGTTCCGCAAACATTTTATTTGATGAGTTTTTGCCCTCGACTCAAAGTTTATCTCCTCGGAGGGACGTCCATAGCGGTTATGTTCGAAAGGCTTCCAACCGTCCCCACATCTCAGGAGCTGGTGGACCGGGCCTTCAGAAGGTCGAAGAGGGCGGCGTCGGGCCAGAAAAAGGACGAATCGATGCTCATGATCGCCGGAAACATCCTCTCAGACAATCTGATAAACCTGGTCCGAAAGTACCCCTCCTTCGAGAACATTCCACCCTTCTACCACGACCTCGCCGACGCTGCGGTGGGGGTCGACGAGATGAGGATCCATCTCTCCAGGGTCTCCTGGGCCGGTACCCAGATCAGGACCATCACCCGGGACCACCTGACGAAGATGAAGGGAACTGCAGACAGGGCATCAGTTAGAAGGGCCGCCTTCGGCAGGATGGCCTCGGTGATGAAGGCGATCGAGCCGGACCTTCTATTCCTGAACGATGCCCGCCAGAAGCTGAGATTTATGCCCACGGTGGACCCGGACGTTCCCACCATCATCGTCGCAGGATATCCGAACGTTGGCAAGTCGAGCTTCATGATCGCCGTCACCGGAGCGAGGCCCGAGATCGCAAGCTACCCCTTCACCACGAAGGGGGTGGGCGTGGGTCACTTCGTTCGCGATCATCAGAGGTACCAGGTTGTGGACACCCCAGGACTTCTGGATCGGCCCCTATCCCAGAGAAACGAGATTGAGCTTCAGGCGATAGCTGCCATCCGTCACCTTCGGGGTGCCGTCCTCTACATACTGGACCCCAGCGAGTACTGCGGCTTCTCCCTGGCCGACCAGCTAAGACTTCTGGCCGACGTGAAGGGCTGGCTTCACCTTCCGGTGCTGGTGGTGGCCAACAAGAGCGATCTCGCCGCCTACGAGGGCGCAGACATGGTCATGTCCACATTGAGCGGTGCGGGCGTGGCGGAGGTACTGGACCGCATGGTGGAGATTCTGGAAAAAGTCTGCGAAGAATACGGCGAAGAAGTTGCCGAAGAAGACGGCGATTCCGGTGATATCTGACGCCTTCGCTCAACTCCTAAGTCGATTGAACCACTGCTGGGTTTTGCCCGTACTCTTCAAAGACCTTTCCGGCCATCTCTTCGATTGTCGGCCAGATCTGCACGAAAAGTGAAAAATAGAGGTTTCGGGAGTCCCTTGGAATTATCAGCCGTCCCTTTGGAATACGGGACGGGAAATCTTTGAGGTTTGGTCCCTTTCAGGCTGACTGTTTGATGATGTAGTTGACCATCGCCGGAGAGAGCTTCGACTCCCAGGATATCCTCGATGAGATCTCTTCGACGTTCAGCCCATCAGACTGGAGGTTGCTTATTCGGTCTATTATCTTGTCGTTGATGACGTAATACTCGTCGATATCCTTTCTGTGGCCCCAGACGTCTCCCTCGATGATTTCTACCCCTTGAGTTTCCAGGAAAGCTCGGCCGGTATTGGGCATGTTCTTGTAGTACGAGGGCGGGACCTGTACGGCCATGAGCCGTGGACAGGACTGGAGCAGTCTGAACATGTCGGTGCTGGAGGCCCTGAAAGCCAGGTGAACCGTATGATCGTTTCTCGTGATATCTTTTATGTCATCCTTGGAGCTTACTATTCTGATCTTCATCATAGAACCGCACCCAAATTACGATAAATTTGATAACGAGACTCTTCCAGCCTTTTGAACGGTGGTCGGCATATGGCCGTCTTCAAAGGACCACTGCCAGTCGGCCTGCCACCGGTATATTTCGATTCCTCGTCTTCCCGTCGGGAAGCCTCTGAGAGGTCCCGGTGCCGAACTGTCGGGGAATCGATCGATTGTAAACCGTTTGTAACGGTCCAGACGACTGTGGCTGGAGACGTTTCGACTCTCTCAACTCGCCAATTTGATCATGTACTTGACCATCGCCGGAGATAGCTTCGACTCCCTGGAGACCCTTCCAGCGATCTCGTCGACGTTTATCCCTTCGGACTGAAGATTGTTTATCCTTTCAATCACCTTGTCGTCGACGGTGTAATACTCGTCGATGTCCTTTCTGTGGCCCCAGACGTCCCCCTCGATGATCTCTACGCCCTGCATCTCCAAAAACATCTGGCCTGCGTGGGACATGGTCTTGTAGTAGGATGAGGGGACCTGGATCGCCCTGAGTCTGGGACAGGACTGGAGGAGCCTGAATATGTCTGTATTGGAAGCCCTGAAGGCCAGGTGTATCATCTGCTCGTTTCGGTTAAGCTCGTCGATCTCTTTCTTGGAACTGACCACTCTGATTTTCATCATCACAGCACCTCTGTGATAACGCGTTATTGTCCCTTGCATATAAGTTTATTGCAATCAAACAGTTTTGCTACAGACAGGCAAAATAGCTGGGGGTCGCGGCCTGCCCTCTTTTTGCCGCCAAAAATCCAACATATGATTATATATCGAGATGAAGTTGCATCAATTTACCCAGTTTTTATCAGATCTTGGTTTATTTGGTGGAATTGCTTTGAGACGGCAGGCCCGGTCCTGATAATATTACTTACTCTGGATATATTATGCGCATTTAAATGGGTTCGCGACGACCTGTCCTGATCCTGGAACTTCGTCGCGGACGGCTCGACCTGGCGGAGGGCGAGCCTCAGGACGAAGAGCTCCTCGAAGAAGTACTTCTCCCTCGCGACCACCTCGACCGTTAGCCCTTCCTCTCGCGCCTTCTCTTCCACTTCGGACGAGCCGCTGAGGCTAGAGACGAGGAGGAGGGCGCGCCCCCTTTCGGGATCGAGACGATCTTTCAGCGTTTCC